>JAUXDF010000354.1 GCA_030618505.1 Spongiibacteraceae bacterium
CATCTGGATCTTGATGCAACATTGTGGCTTGAGCAGCGCTTAAAGCGCTTTGAGGGGACTTTGCTGCTGATTTCCCATGACCGGGATTTTCTCGATAATGTGGTGACGCAGATTGTCCATGTTGAGCAACAGCAGTTGAATCTTTACCGTGGTAACTACTCGGCTTTTGAACTCCAGCGTAGTGAGCGCCTCGCCCAGCAGCAATCCAACTATGAAAAGCAGCAGCAGCGCATCCAGGAAATTCAGGGTTTTGTTAACCGCTTTCGCGCCAAGGCGACTAAAGCGCGCCAGGCACAAAGCCGCTTGAAAGAGCTGGAGCGAATGGAGAAAATTGCCCCGGCTCATATCGACTCGCCCTTCCATTTTAGCTTTCCACCGGCAGAGCGTTTTTCCGACCCTCTGCTGAATCTTTCGCATGCATCTCTAGGCTATCAAAGTCCGTTGCTGGATGAGATAAATATTAGTCTGCACCCTGGTAGTCGTATTGGTTTATTGGGAGCAAACGGGGCTGGAAAATCCACGCTGATTAAATCGTTATTGGGGGAGCTAGATTTACTGGCGGGCGAGCGCACCTGTGGCGAGCATTTGCGCATTGGCTATTTTGCCCAGCATCAGCTTGAAGCGCTCGACTCCCAAGCCAGCCCTTTTTTGCATTTGCAGCGCCTGAGCCCGCAAGCGCGCGAGCAGGAAATTAGAAACTATCTTGGTGGTTTTAATTTTCACGGTGATCAGGCGCTGGCATCGATCGAACATTTCTCCGGTGGTGAAAAAGCGCGGCTGGCGCTGGCAATAGTTGGCTGGCACAAACCTAATCTCTTACTGCTGGATGAGCCCACCAACCACCTTGATCTGGAAATGCGCCATTCATTAACCGTTGCATTGCAGGCTTTTGAAGGTGCGATTGTGCTGGTTTCCCACGATCGTCATTTGATTCGAAATACCGTTGACCAACTGTTATTGGTGCATGATGGCGATATTGAGACTTTTGATGGTGATTTGCATGATTACCAGCGGTGGTTGTTGCAGCGTGAGACGAATACCGAGCAAGTGGTTTCAGAAGAAAAAGTGCCGCTGCTGGATAAAAAAGCGCAGCGCCAATTGGCCGCCCAGCGTCGACAGCAATTAAATCCGATGAAAAATAAAATCAAAAAAGCAGAACGTTTGATGGAAAAGCTGCAGGATGAACTGGATGGTTTGGAGCAGCAGTTGCTTGATAATACGCTTTATGAAGAGGCGAATAAAAGTAAGCTGCAAACCTTGTTGCAACAGCAGGGAGCGTTTAAACAGGAGCTGCAAAGCACCGAGGAGCAGTGGCTGGAGTTGCAGGAAGAGTTGGAGGGTTTGGAGTAAATTGTGTTTGGTGTTTTTGGTTCTGTCCCTCCGCACACTTAAGTTCAAAATGATGTAGGGTGTAAAATGTTGTAGGGTGTGGCCCCCGCACCATTTTAGAGCCTGGTTCTAAATGCCCCCTTGGTGCGGGAGCCGCACCCTACAATGGAGAGGCCATTAGGGGGTCATCTCCAGCACCTCATGCACTAAACGATTAATGCCCGCAGCTGCTTCGGTTATTTTTCCCGCCAACATATAAGCCGGAGTTGTCACCAGCTTGTTTTTGGAATCAACATGGCACTCGCTTACCGGACAGGTAATATGTTTGGCGCCCATACTTTCTATCGCCGCTGCGGTATCGGCATCATTGCCAATGGTGCATTCAACACCTTCGCCAAAAATACGCGCTGCCATGGCCGGTGCAATACAGATCATGCCAATCGGCTTGCTGGCGGTTTTCATGGTCTGGGCAAATTTAAGTAAATCAGCTTGAATGCTGCAATCACTTCCTTTGACGGCAAAATCAGAAAGATTTTTTGCTGCACCAAAACCACCGGGGATGATTAATGCGTCAAAATCGTCTGCATTGGCCTCGACCAGGTTTTTAATATTGCCTCGGGTGATGCGCGCGGCTTCCACCAGCACATTGCGAGACTCCCCCTCGGCTACCTCGCCGCTGAGGTGGTTGATTACATGCATCTGCTCCATGTCTGGGGCAAAGCATTGGTAGTCGATGCTACGGGTCTCGAGGTTTAATAGTGTTAAGACACTTTCGTAAATTTCGGCGCCATCAAAGACACCACATCCGGCTAATACTACGGCTACTTTTGTCATACTGTATCTCCTTTTTTTAAACCCCCTCTCCCGCGTGCGGGAGAGGGCTGGGGTGAGGGCAAAGCTAGTCATTTCGGCAATCTTTATAGCCGGAATACAGTTTGAAAGACTCTGGATCCCCGACAAAATACTTCGGGGATGACGAAAATGATGGCATGAGCCTGCGAAATCCGGGAATGAATACGGCACAGCTCCCTGATTTCGCAAGCTCACGACCAAAACACTACGTGGGTCGCACTGATCAAGGCTACAAGCCCGTGTAACTCCATGGTTCAGTCGCAAAATATTGTATGCTGCAATCTTCAGTTATTTGCTTAACTAAGCGCCATTAGACTCAGAATGTTTAATTCATTATGTCAAAAAGCCACCTTTCAACAACACCCACCACTACCCCGCTGCTCACCACCTTTTGTTGCCGTCGCCGGACGCTTGCTGCCCGGGCAGGCACAAAAGGCTTTTGGCTCGTTTTCCTTTAAGGGTGCGATGGTAATAAAATCATTGCTGTAGGGCGACTGGTTTAATATTTTAAAGGTTTGATCACCGATGGCAATACGCTCACCGCGACTGAATACCCCTGCCTGATCGTCGTATACTTTTGCGTAGGGACCTTTGTAAATTGCCGCTTGTCCGCGATCCATATTTTGTTGCGTGTCGGGTTTAACAGCGGTTAATGTGGCAGAGCGAAACTCAATGCCTTCCACTACTTGCCAGGGTTTATAATCCCACTTATCGTAGGCTACGGCGACAAAACCGGCATCGAGGAAGGCCTGTAAAAACTCCTGTTCCTGAAAGGCGCCGGAGATACAGCCACTCCATAAAGTTGAATCCTTTTGTAGTGCTTCGGGAACATATTCGTCGCTGATAATATCTGAAATGGCCACGCGGCCACCGGGTTTTAATACGCGAAAAATTTCACTGATCATCTGCGTGCGTTCTTCCTTGGCAACCAGATTAAGTACGCAGTTTGAAATTACCAGGTCAATGGAGTTATTGCCAATCAGTGGCTGATTTTTTTTCTGGCTGAGTTTCCATTGCTCGAGTTGTTGCCAGTCGGCCAGTTTTGCAATTGGCTTTTGCTGGATTTGTTGTTCCAGTGCTTTGAGGTTTAACGCAAGATCCTGTATGTAACCTTTTTTAAATTCAACTCGATCACCGCCCAGTACTTCCGCCATTTGTTCTTGATATTTACGCGCCAGTGCCAGCATATCGTCGGTCATATCAATACCAATCACCTGGCCTTTGTCGCCAACGATTTGTGCTGCCATATAACAGATTTTTCCGCCACCGCTGCCAAGATCGAGTACTGTATCTCCTGCCTGTACATAACGCGAGGGATCACCACAGCCGTAGTCTTTTTCAATGATTTCTTCGGGTAATATTTTTAACAGGGAGGTGTCGTAATCCACCGGGCAGCAAAGTGCTTCTTCCTTTTGCTGGGCGCCTTCGGCGTAACGTTCTTTGACATTAAACTCTACATTCATTCCTGTCTCCGTTTATTCGTCGTATTCGCTAATTAATTCCCATCTAGAAATTAGACAAAGAGATCCTGGCCAACGCAAATCTTGCGACTTAAAGGCCTTGAAAAGGCCTAGGAGCTAGATTTGCGTTGGCCAGGAGCGGACTTAATTTTCGAAAACTTCCGGTT
>JAUXDF010000149.1 GCA_030618505.1 Spongiibacteraceae bacterium
TAAAGCACAATACCAATACTGACGCCCACATAAATCTCATGCTCGCCCAAACGAAATGGCAGCTTAAGCGCTTTGGTAATCTTTTTGGCAATCCCTTCGGCAGCGCTTTCACCCGAGACCTCTGGCAATAACAAAGTAAACTCATCACCACCAAAGCGGGACAGGGTATCGCCGCGCCTGAGGCATCGCGTTAGACGAAGGCTCACTGCCTGTAACAGGCGATCCCCCACACTGTGGCCTAGCGAATCGTTGACCAGCTTAAAACGATCCAAATCAAGAAACATAATCGCTAGCTTAGTATCATTTCGCTTTGCCTGCTCTACTGCCATATTCAGGCGATCTTTAAATAAAGCCCGATTAGGCAAGCGTGTTAACAAATCATGGTAGGCCTGGAAATTAATAAAGGCTTCGGCTTCGCGCCTTTCTGTCACATCTCGAGCAGTGCCATAAATTGAAATATTATTACGACTAGCAGTAATCGTATCACTATTATTTTCGGTAACGGGCCACACTGATATCTCAAAATAATTTTTTACTTTTGCATTTCCGCTATTTTTTAGTGCCAGCTCGATGGTACGAGCAAGATCACTACTTAAATCAATATGCCGGAAGAAAAACTGCGCACGCTCCACATCATCGCCATCTATAATCGTTGAAATATGCTTACCGAGCAGCTCATCACGCCTATATTCAAGTAACTTTTCTATTTTTGAATTAACAAAGCTGAAACAGCCATCCTCATCCAACATAAAAATAATATCTGGGCTATTATCAACGATAAAACGATGCAATCTTTCCGATTTTTTTAGCTGCACCTGCATTGAGCGATTAGTGCTTTCCAACCGGCATTTCCTGATAGCATTATTAACGGTAGCAATCAGCTCTTCAGGGGCATAAGGTTTTTTCAGGTAATCGTAGCCGCCATTGCGCAGCGCACGACTCATTTCACGATAGGAAGTCTCACCACTAACCACGATAGTTAAGGTCTCCAGCTCCCGCTCCGCCATAAACTCCATCACTGAATGCCCATCAACCCCGGGCATTTTAAGATCCAGCAGCAAAATATCGTATTGGCCATCTGACAACTTATCGATTGCAGCCTGCCCACCCAACGCACTTTCCACCAGATAACCATAATGACGCATCAGAGCATGTAAGCTTTCTAGCATATGTAATTCATCATCAGCCAACAAGATGCGGATATCGTCCAGCTTATCCCCACCCTCGTACCTATTGTGCATTTCAGTCATGGTTTAATCTCATTTGACTTTCATCTTCATTCTTTGAAGACTGAAAAAATACCGGTAAAAGAATCTGAAAATGTGTCCCTGCTTTTACACTCGGGCTTGAACTTGCGTTCACACTCGAACTACGACAAAAAATCATTCCGTGAAGCTCATCAACCAAACGTTTCACTATTTGTAAACCCAGACCGGCATGCCCCACTTTGCTGGAGGCAACACTTTGAAACAAGCGCCTCTGCACCTGATCCGGCAAGCCCGGGCCATCATCAATAATATCCAGCTCCACATAACGATGTTGCCCATCACTGCGCATCGGCTTGGCACTCAAACTGATACTGCCGCCGGCAGGCAAGGCTTCTGCCGCATTTTTTAACAGATTGGTTAATATTTGCTGCAAGGGCAGTTGTCGAAGCTGAAACCCGGCCAGCCCCTCATCAAGCTCCAGCCTTAAAGCAATACCTCGATCATCAAGCAAACCCTGCTCAATCAGTTCAGCACTTTCGCGAATAACCTTACGGACATCACCGTGGGGCTCCTCATCTAACCCACCGGTGGGAGCCTTAAACTTTTCCAGCAAGGTTGAAGCCCGCTGCAATTCCGCCGTGATTTTGTCAATATCAGTTTGTACATCGACATCATCAGGTCGTTTAAAGCGGATGGTCTGCAGGTAGTTACTGACAATAGCCAAGGGATTATTGACTTCATGCAGCACTTCCCGGATATTTTTTTGGAATTGCTGTTGCTGTAAAAACTGTCCCTGCTCCGCCGCGCTTAGGCGCTGCCTGACCAATGGAATCGCCGCCGACAAGGTGCTCACAAAAGCCACCACCCTTGAGCTACTTGATTGCAAGTGTGCAAGCTTACTTTCAGAGATGGCAAAAGCGGCTACGCCAATACAATACCCTTGCACCAACAATGGCACATACCAAACAGCACCTCCACCAAGTTGATGTGAAATCTGTCGATCAACAACCGTTAAATGTCGCTCCGCCGGCTGCTCTGGGCTATAGGCAATCGCCTCTCGTAAACAGAAAGTATCACTGACAATACTTCGGGCGGTTTCTGCAACAATAGAAAATTTTACCTTGGAATTAATGTTCGCTCGGTACTCCAGGCGATTATTTTCGGAGTCAAAAATAAACAACATGCCCTTGGTCGCATTATGCAGCTCACACAACGATTGCAGCCACCGACTCTGCAACTGCGCCTCATCCCCTGCCGCCAAGATCTTGTTTAACAGTCCCTGACAATGCATATGCTCGGCCACCCGGTGCGCTAACTGCCGTTGAGCAACCAGCTCGGTTTCCCAGCCCTGATCATCACTTTTTTCCAAACCAGCAATGTTAGCCGTTTTATGACCGCTGGCCGCGATGGATAGATCATCAGCACGCTCACCAGGTAAGAGTTCCAGGAGCAAGTTATCAAGCTCGGTGGCCAGCTGAGTGAGTAATTCAAGCAACAAGGGTTTTTGTATGCCCAACAACGATTCAATCGCAGTGAACTCTGGAGACTCTGCACTAAAGTCCTTAGCGCTCAATAAACTGGCCACATTTACTATTTTGATTTGATGCTGGGCATCGAGAATATCGTCAAGAGGTTCGTGATGAAAACGGATCGCATCGGACAATGCCGCCGGCCAGCCTCGCTTATCGGCGGTCTCGCCCGCTAACTGACAATGATCAGAGCCAAGGCGCTCTCGCTCCATCCTCAGCAACTCAGCATCACCGCTGGCACTCTCTTGCAGCGCACGATAACTTTGATGATAGCGAGCCTGTTGCATTAGCTGACCAATATCCTGCAATAATGCAGCCTGGTAACATTCATCGGCATTTTGATGACCGGTCAAAAGCGCCAGCGATTTTGCTATTCGCGCACTATAAAGTGAACGACGCCACTGGGCTTTAAATCGCCCCCAGTCTGACTCCTCAAAACGCATACTGATCTGCTGGGTAGCAAGCTGCAGCAACCACGAACGCAGAGTTTCTATATCGACATCCGCCAAGGACTGCTCAAGCGAGATGCTTTCGACTATTTCGCCGGTCAATATTTCAGGGGCACGTGACTCGGTGCCGGAATTAGCAGTGTTATCACAAAGGCAATCCAGCACGTGCGCGCAGGTGACTACATCCTGCTTTATCCAATGCACCACTCTACTGACATCAGCAGGTTCTTCCAGGCACGCCTCCAGCGCGCTCAATAAAACGCTCGGCATACACGGCAGTGTCTCTCCCCAGAGAATCTCAAATCCCATCAAACGGCCTCAACGCGGTACAGCGGCGTTAGCGCTTATTATTATTATAAAAGCTACCATCAGAACTACACTTTTAGCTATGCTATAAATAGCATATTTCAGTCTACCGATCAATCAACAAAGCCGCCACATGCGCTAAACCAGCATATTTGACCCAATATTCCACTTCAACAAGACCGCTTGCTCAATAAGCGTTGAATTTACCTAGGAGTCTGTCGGGTTTAACCGTTCGTAGCGAGGGAAAGCAGAAATTAGTCAGTTTTTGCTTTCGATTAAGGCGAATAGCTCGCTATTTAACGCAATCGAACGTGAAAAATGGCTGATTTATGTTTTCCGCAGTAGAACACGTTAAATCCGACAGACTCCTAGCACAGACAAAAGCGCATAAACCTGAATTTGAGTTGAATTTCTGTCATCATTGAGCCTCAGGGCATTGTAATTAACAATAACACTGTAGACCGTAAGCTTGATGAATACCCCAACTGCCACGATTGCCAACAAGCCGAGGATCCGGCAAAAAGCACGCACCATCGCTATCAGCAGCGGCAAAGGTGGCGTGGGCAAATCCACGGTGACGGTAAACCTGGCCATTGCGCTGGCCAGACTTGGAAAAAAGGTGTGTATCTTTGATGCTGACACCGGCTTGGCCAATATCAATATCATGCTCGCGCTGCAACCTGAATACACCATTGAACACCTACTGCATGAGAACAAGGACATCAGTGAGATTTTGCTGGAAACCGTCCATGGCATCCAGATAATACCGGGGGCCAGCGGTATCAGCGAATTCGCCAACCTGACACTGACGCAACAAAGCAAGCTCATCAGCGCATTATCCACCCTGGAAGACACATTTGATTACATCTTGATTGATACCGCCGCCGGAATTAGTGAAAACGTTTTAAACTTTATTCACTCCAGCCAGCAGGCTATCGTTATTGTCACGCCAGAGCCAACCTCGCTAACCGATGCCTTCTCACTGCTCAAGGTACTAAAGCGCCAGGGGCATCAGCAGCCGATACAGGTAGTGGCCAATATGTGTCGTAACGCTGAACAGGCTCGAAGCGTATTCCTGCGTCTGGCAAAGGCCAGCAAGAAATATCTGGGCACCGAGCTCGAGTTCCTGAGTTTTATTCCCGACAATGACAGTATGCGGGCAGCAGTAAGCTTGCAGCGCCCCGTCGCCTTGCACTCAGGGGCGGATCCTGCCAGTCGCAGCTTTAGCCATCTGGCAAATAGCCTAGAGCGTCACTGGGTTGATACCAATGAGGCGGTCGGCCTTGGAAATTATTTTCAACACAAATACAGCCAAACCGATCTTCGCGAAGACAAGGAAAAAGCAAACCCAGCCCTCGACACAATACCAAGTACGCGCACAGAGAAGGCAAAAACTCCCGACACCCAGGAGCTGTCGGAAATACTGATGCGACAAATATCACAGGGTTTATGGCAACAACAACAACTTGAGCGCTTGATTCAACAGTTGCTCAGCCGGTTCAGCGACAAATATCAATGCCTGCCCTCAACGCTCGGGCAAACACCCGAGCAGACCAAGCTTGTTGAGCCAGAGCAACAGCAACAAGAACCCGAAAAAAAGCCCCTCCAGCCACCAACTCAAAACAGCAAAGATAAAACAACTGTAGTCAACACACAAAATCCACCGCCTATCCTTTTCCCCGAGAACGAAGCCGCCTTCAAACAGCTTTCATGCAGCGTCGCCGCAACACGAGAACTTAAATATAACAATCGGCAGCTTGGCTCACAGGAGCAACTGCTGGATAAACTGCAATCGCGCAGCCCGGATCAATCCGTGGAACAGTTTTTGAACTTTCTTCTTAATTCGCCTATCTAGGCCGCAGATTTTTAATATCGACAGGGAACGCTATACTCAATTCAGGCAGGATAATAATCAGCACAAACAGGAGAAAAATATGTGGCCAGAAATTAGCGATGACCCTTTATACGTATTATTACGAGATGAAAACATCAAGGGTTTTAACGAGAAAAAACCAACACTGGACAAGTCAAACCTGCAGGGAAAAAATTACCGGGGACTGGATCTTCGCAATATGGATGCTGACGGGCTGGATTTGAGCAACGCCTATTTCCGCAACGCCGATCTACGCGGTATTGATTTCAGCAACACCAAACTGACGGGAGTCAGCATGGCTGATGCAAAAATTTCTGGCTGCTACTTTCCACCCGAAATCGACGCTAATGAAATTCGCATGTCAATCGAGTGCGGCACCCGCCTACGCTATCGCAGCTGATAACAATAAAATCACTGCGAAATAAAATCAATAAAACCCGAGTCTTTAAATACACGCGTCAAAGTATCCGACAACATCGCATTTATTTGCTGCTGATTTTCTGCCTGATCCGGGTGACCGACAAAACGTTTATCAGCCTTGGAGCGATAGCTATTACGGTAAGTACTACCCGCTCGAGAGGCCTCGATACTCACTACCGTGCGCATATCGACTTTATTGGAGTAGACATTATCCGGACAGCTATACACCAGCTCATCAAGCGAGACCACAAGGCGCAAATCGCCTTGATAGGAAGGGTCTGCCACAAACCCCAAGCGCATTAATGCATCGCTGACACTGGCCAGCAAAGCTTTCTCGACATCGTTGGCCAAACCAATGCTACTGCTGTCACCGTAGATACCACCTAGAGTACCCAACACCGGATTTTGCCGGTGATCCACAGCACTCACCCGAATCATTCGACCCTGACCAGGCATTCCGGTTTCCAGCGCAATTTGCGGTGTCACCGTAATCATCTGCGGGCTATATGCACAGCCCGCTAACAGGACAAGCAGGCTTAAAAAAACTGCGCCTCTTCGAATACAATAATTTATAAACATCATGCCTAACCCTTATCCAATAACTCACCAAGATCAATCAAAGCAGCATTAGCTCTGGAGATATACGAGGCCATCACCAACGAGTGATTGGCAAAAAGCCCAAAACCACCACCGTTAAGAATAACAGGGCTATAAACCGGATCCTGAGTTGCCTCCAGCTCACGAATAATCTGTCGCAGGCTAATCAAGGCATTTTTCCTCACCAGAATTTCCTCAAAATCCACCTCAACCGCCTTCAGGAAATGAACCAGCGCCCAACAGCTACCTCGCGCCTCATAAAACACATTATCAATTTCGTTCCAGGGTGTTTTAACTCTAAGCTCCTTCGGCGCAGCGGTAGATTGCTGTGCAGCGCTATCACCGGCAAGATCGGTATTGATACGACTCTGGCCGACACTAGCACTAAGTCTCTGGGATAAACTTCCCAGACGTGCGCCAACAATATCCAGCCAGGCATTCAGATTATCCGCTCTGGCATAAAACTGCGCATCCGCTTTGTTTTCGTCCGCCAGCCGTTGCAAATATTTTTTTAGATAAACCACCCCATCACTGTATTCAGATTCTGCCGAAGGGATCGCCCAACTGGTGTGTGCAATATTAAAACGCGATTCAGCCAAGGCCAGATCAGGGTCTTCGGTTGATTGTGATTGCGATCGACTTAGGGTGTCGCGCATGGCTCGAGCAAGATCTCTTACCTGGATTAGCGCACCATATTCCCAGGCTGGAATATTATCCAGGACCACCATCGGCGGCATCACATCATTACTTAAAAAACCGCCCGGCTTGTCCATCAAGGTATTAATAACCTCAATTAGCGCTGCCGTTGTCACACTGCCCACCACCAGGCTAGCATCACCTGTTTGCAATAACTCATGGGTGTTGTCGACAACAGAAAAAGGCTCAGGCTCTGTGCTGAAGTACCAGCCGACAGGCAGCATAATCAAGATCAAAACGATAACAAACGCCGCTATTATTCGCGCTGCACCGCCATTACCACCCTCTGATGCACAGCGCTCCTTCAAACCTGTTAGTCCCATCACTAAGCTCCCTCATTTTTTAAAAACAAATTAAGCAGCCGTGTTTTTATCAAACAACTCGACAGCTAATAAACACATGATACCAGCCAATATCGCTTTAACTAGTGCCCATCCAGAAATTAGACAAAGAGATCCTGGCCAACGCAAATCT
>JAUXDF010000388.1 GCA_030618505.1 Spongiibacteraceae bacterium
ATCTTTGGCAAGATCAATACTGCTGACATGCAGCTGCTGGAAGCCAAGTTGTTTAGCCTGAGTTTTTAGCACATCAACCAGCCTTTGATAATCAATTGTGTCTTTACTGCCTGTCACTGTTTCGGCTTTCTCGTTAATATGTTGTTTTGGTTTATAGTGTGGATTATAGAGAAAATGAGAAGAGTGCAGCAATGCCAATAGTCAATTTACTACCCGAACAATTATATACCGCCGCCCAAACTCGTGAGCTGGACCGGATCGCCATTGAGGAGTTTGATATACCCGGCTACACCTTAATGCAGCGTGCCGGACAGGCGGCACTTGATTTGCTGCTAGAGTGTTGGCCCAGGCCGGGGATGCTTAGCATTTTTTGCGGCACCGGAAATAACGGCGGTGATGGTTTTGTTATTGCGGCGCTGGCTAAACGGCAGGGCATCAATGTCACGGTGTTATTGGTGGGTGCAGAGGAAAAAATAACGGCTGATGCACGGCTTGCTTACGAGGCGGCTCTGCAAGCGGGTGTCAGCATTAAAGCGTTTAACAAGGATAAGTCTTGCTTGAACGGGGTGCTCGTTGATGCCTTGCTGGGTACAGGCTTGTCGGGTGATGTGCGCGGTGAATATGCCGAGGCTATCGAGCTGATTAATGCCAGTGGCCTGCCGGTGCTGGCCATTGATATTCCCTCGGGTCTTTGTAGTGATACCGGCACTGTGTTGGGCGTCTGTGTTCGCGCTAAATATACGATGACGTTTATCGGTGTGAAGCAGGGCTTGCTGACGGCACAAGGGCCCGCTTATATGGGGAAATTACATTTTGCCGACTTGCAGGTGCCGAAAGCGGTTTATCAGCGAGTCCCCTTTGCCTGTTTGCGTCCTTCTTTGTCGCAGCTGCTAAATGCGCTATCGCCTCGTTCACGCGATGCCAACAAAGGTCATTTTGGTCATGTGCTGGTGGTTGGAGGGGATTACGGTATGGCCGGTGCTACCGCGATGGCAGCGGAAGCGGCGGCGCGCATGGGTGCGGGTTTGGTGTCGGTGGCCACTCGCCCGGAACATGTTACGGCGATTGTTTCACGTCGACCTGAAATTATGGTGCACGGCGTTGTCTCCGGGCAGGAGCTGGAACCTTTACTTAAAAAGCCAACGGTCATTGTGATCGGCCCCGGATTGGGACGTAGTGCCTGGGCTGAACAGCTCTTGCAAAAAGTGGTGCAGCAGACGGATGTCAGCGGACAGCCACTATTGCTGGACGCCGATGCACTTAATATTCTCAGTGAAGGACGTGTGGTTCCCAAACCCCAGCGGGATAATTGGGTGCTGACACCCCACCCGGGGGAGGCTGCACGGCTGCTTGGCTGTGACAACGCTGAGTTGCAGGCAGATCGTTTCGCTGCGGTAAAAAACTTGCAACAGCGTTATGGTGGCGTGGTGGTGCTAAAGGGGGCAGGCAGTTTGGTTGCCGGCGATGAGAGTTTGACCTTATGTGATTTGGGTAATCCCGGTATGGCCTCAGGGGGTATGGGTGATGTGCTCAGTGGTGTGATCGGCGGTTTGTTAGCGCAGGGTCTGTCCCTGGCTCAGGCCGCTAGCCTGGGTGTCAGTCTGCATGCCAGAGCGGCGGATTTGTCGGCGGCAAACAATGGCGAAAGAGGTTTGTTGGCCAGTGATCTTTTTCATCCCCTGCGAAGCCTGATTAATGGACGGGAGATTGACTGTGGCTAAGACCGGGGGCGAGAAACTGTCGAAAGAGCAGGGTGAGGCGATCTATCTGGCGGATGAAACGGCTACGGTGACCTTTGGCAAGCGCCTTGGCGATGCCGCCAATCAGGGAGCTATTATTTTTCTGCATGGAGACCTGGGAGCGGGTAAAACAACGCTGTGCCGTGGGGTTTTGCAGGCTTTTGGGCATCAAGGCGCGGTAAAGAGCCCTACCTATACCCTGGTTGAACCCTATCAGTTTGATAAACAATGTGTTTATCATTTTGATTTGTATCGTTTAGGTGATCCTGAAGAGCTGGAATATATGGGCATACGGGATTATTTTTCTGCGCAAAGCCTGTGTTTAGTCGAGTGGGCAGAGCGTGGTACGGGATATTTGCCGCCGGTTGATATGGAGATTTTTCTGATCGTGTCATCAGGCCGCCCGGGTGGTCGTGAAATATCTTGTCAGACAAAATCACCCCGTGGTGAGCAGATCTGGCAACAGCTGCTTTCTAAATGATAGCAATGGATGCAAGCCGACGGATAAAACGCTAGACTTGAGCATTATCAATAAAACGTAACCATTCGACATAATGAAATAAACACTCTGAGCCCACTATTTTCGTCATCCTCGAAGTGTTTTGTCGGGGATCCAGAGTCCCACAAACTGAATTCCGGCCAAAAGACTGCCGGAATGACGAACTTTGTGTATTTGCTGAATAGTTACAATAAAACAACCTTTCGTATAAAAACTTAATAACGACTAATGGCATTGCTGATAATTTCTGGGGCTGAACGCGTGTTAAAACGGCGGCTGTTTAAAACAAGCGCTATTGTGCTGCTCTCTGCCGCCTGTTTGTTTTTATCATCACTCAGTTTTGCTGCTGTAATTAAGGATGTGCGCCTTTGGCGCGCACCGGATAGCACTCGCCTTGTTTTTGATCTTGACGCCCCGGTTAAACATAAAATTATTCCCCTCAGTAACCCCGACCGGCTGGTGATTGATATCAGCGGCACCAGGCTTAAAACGGATCTTGGCAAGCTCGAGCTGCAAGGTACGCCGATTCGCCATATTCGCAGTGGCAGTCATACAAAAAATGATTTGCGGGTAGTGCTGGATCTTAGAACTCAGGTCAAACCACGCAGTTTTGTACTTAAGGCCAATAAAGAATACGGCAATCGTCTGGTGCTGGACCTTTATGATCTGAACAGCTCAAAGAGCAAGACGGTAAAGAAAGTGGATACCGTGACGCGACAGCAGCGCGATATTATTGTCGCTATTGATGCCGGGCATGGTGGAGAAGATCCAGGTGCGCTGGGGCCTAACAGGATTCGTGAAAAAAATGTGGTGCTGGCAATTTCCCGGGAGCTTGAAAAGCTGCTGCGCTCGGCCAAGGGCTATCAGCCGAAAATGATTCGTACCGGTGATTATTATATCGGTCTGAAAAAACGTCGGGAACTGGCAAGGAAGAAAAATGCCGACCTGTTTATCTCCATTCATGCCGATGCCTTTAAAAACCCGCAGGCTCATGGCAGCTCGGTTTACGTGCTCTCCTCCAAGGGGGCAACCAGTGCCAATGCCCGTTATTTAGCGGATAAAGAAAATCGCGCTGATTTGGTAGGTGGGGTTAATCTTTCAGAGCGTGATGCGATGGTGTCGATGGTGCTGCTGGACTTGTCGATGGATCATAAACTGAGCTCCAGTATTGAGGTGGGTAATTATGTCTTGCGTAACATGAAACAGGTTTCGCGACTGCACAGCAAACACGTTGAAAAGGCCTCTTTTGCGGTATTAAAAACACCGGAAATTCCCTC
>JAUXDF010000207.1 GCA_030618505.1 Spongiibacteraceae bacterium
CTGAATTTGACCCTCGACAATCAGCATTTTATTACGCTCGTTTGCTGGAAATCCCGACCCCGCGCTACACCACCTACGATGCGAAACTGCTAGGCCTCAGAGCACCAGAACCAACATCCATTCAGGAACGTGCGGTAAGCTCTGCGATTTGGTACCAACCTTAGCGAGCTGTACGACGCGGGAAATATATGACAACATTGTTACGTCCTTCTATTTCCGTAAGGCTTGCGATAATATCATTTACCAATGATGGCAAATACTAAAAAACTGCTATGTTTAGTGAGCAGTCTCGTATGCTCTCACCACAACCATCCCAAGAGCGGCCCAATAGATATGCACAAGACCCAGCTCCCGGCATCCACCGCCTACCAACGCCTGCCCATTCGCGTACTCAACAGTGTGTTGCGCGGCTTGAACCGAATCGGCATTGCAAAAATAGACCTCTCCGCCGAAGCGATGATGGTCGAGGCACAAAAGCAAACCGGGCTCAGCGATTTTGGTGATGGAAATTTTCGCAAACCTCTATCCCTGCTAGTGCAGTCACTGGAAAAGGATGCCGACCTGAACCCCTGCGGGCGTTTTATACAACGCATGTCAAATATCCGCATACTCAAACATCGTTTGTGGGTTCAGGAACTGTTAAAAAAACACCCGGAAATACTCGACAGAAAAATCACCCGCCCCATTGTTATTGTCGGTCTGGCACGCAGCGGTACCACCCGCCTGCACCGACTGCTGGCCTCCGACCCACAATTCGCGCACCTTAAAGCGTGGGAGTCGGTCAACCCCGCGCCCTTTCCGGAAAGTTATGAGGCGAAAAGCAAGGGGACTGCTGACCCGCGTATTGCCAATATTGAGCAGGCATTAAAGGCCATTTTATATGTCAGTCCGCAAATTGCGGCGGTTCATCCCCTTGGTGCGTTGGAGGTCGAAGAAGAAATTGGCCTGCTACAACACGCCTTTTCCAGCCAGCTTTTTGAGATACAAGCGAAAATTCCGGATTTCGCCGAATGGCTAATGAGTAACGACCAAACTTATGCCTATGAATATATGGTTGTGCTGATGAAGATAATCGGCTGGTTTCGCGATGAACCAGAAGACAAACAGTGGGTGCTGAAAACACCTCAGCACATGCAAGACCTTGATGCCCTGCTCAACGTATTTCCCGACGCCCAACTGATCTGCTCTCACCGCGACCCCATCAAAGCCGTAGGTTCTGCTTGCTCGATGACATGGAATACTATCGTTCGTGATTGTGACACCATTGATCCTTTTTGGGTGGGACAAGAATGGGCAAATAAAACCAAACGTATGTTGGAGAAAACCATGAAGGTGCGAGATGAACTCGCCGCCAAAGAAAACCAGTACGATGTACTTTACGCCGACATCAACAAGGACTGGCAAAAGGAAATTCAAGGCATTTATGATTTTCTTGGGCTAGAGTTGAACGACGAGGCCATCCGCTGTATGGAAGCCTGGCGTGCGGAAAATGCCCAATACAAACACGGCAAACACAAATACAGTCTGGCTGATTTTGGCCTAGACGAAAATGAGGTCGATAAGGATTTAATGTTCTATCGCGATGCCTATAAGATCCCTTACGAAAATAGAAAATAAGTCTCTCGCTGGTCAAATCAACATATCTTAAACTACAAAAATGGAATACAACTATGAGTGTTACCACCGAAAGCCGTACTGCTCTCAAAGAACTTATTGCCCTTCTGCAGGAAATTGACGAACGCTGGGCAGGCCCGGAGTTTGATATGCACTCAGAAGCCGATGTTGTCGCCGCCCACCGAGCCCTGATGCACAACCTAGAAGGCGGACTGGTCGGCATGTTTGAAAGTGACCCAGCCAACCCGGAGTTCAAGCGTATTGTCACCAATAGCCGCAAGTTTACCGGCGACAATAGCGATGCTATCTATTTTGACGCTCCAGTCAGCGTAGACTATGAATACGTCATGCGCGGCACCATAAGCGGTGCCGTCTACTTTTCAATGACTACCGAGTGTCATTCTGAAAAAGGCAATATGCCCACCAGCACCGGCAGCGTACTGAATGATACGCAAATCGACGTTGACGAAAATGGCGAGTTCACTGTCTATATTGGTGGCAAAGAACGTGAGAGAAACTGGTTAACTTTGGCAAACGGGGCATCACGTGTGACCACTCGTCATTATTTTGAGAATGAACAGCCCGCAGGAAATGACCCTTTCGCAGAACCCCGGCTAGCCATAAAAGTTATCTCGAAAAGAACCATTCCTGCACCGCCCAATGATCAATCGGTATCGGATGGTATTCGCAAGGTGGCCGAATTTTTACGCAGCCGTACATTGGGCATGCCCCGCTTTGCTGATAACCCTCCTCCCTTTGTATCATTAACGCCCAACGCTTTTCTAAAACCGGTGCCGCCTGGGGATTATGGTTTATCCGCACTGGATGCCCACTACTCTATGGCACCTTTTTTCCTCGGTCCTGATGAAGCTCTGGTAATTACCGGCAGATGGCCAAGCTGCCGCTTTGCCAATGTCTGCCTGTGGAATCGTTTTCAACAAACCTTTGATTACGCCAATCGTTCGGTCACTTTAAATCGCACCCAAACCAAACTGGAAGCAGACGGTAGTTTTAAAATGGTGATTGCCCACGAAGACCCCGGCGTTGCTAATTGGCTTGATACCGAAGGGAATCCCTTTGGTATGGTTTTTTGGCGATTTTTTCTGGTTGAAGGGGATGTCGAGACACCGACTGCGGAGGTGGTTAAATTAGCTGATCTAAAATAATTTCTACAATCCAGTCGTTGCCTGAAAACAGGCAATAATCTTGACCGCGCCACCACAGCGATTGCAGATTGTGGCATCGATATTAAATACGCGTTTAAGCCGCTGAGCCCAGGTCATTTTCTTATGCTCGCCCACCGGCAGCTCTGCGCTCTTCTTGACCTTGGCCCCCATTTGATGGCGCTGCCCTTACCACGCTTCGCGGGCGTCACATTGATTCGATGCTTACTGTTAGGTGCCAGAGCTCCATGAAACCGCGTCAGATTGGCTCGGGGTTTGGGCACCAATGCAGCCAACTTCGCTATGAAGTCCAGGGGTTCGAATATGACATGCGTCGTCCCATCCCGATACGGAGTCTTCAACTCGTACCTCACCATTCCCCGGGAGGTCAGCGTCAGGCACTTTTCTAATGCGACTGGGCGAAATATAATATGTCTGAGAAAGGGCAAGGTGATGATTTTGTACTTGGTGGTGATTTAGTCGTCTTTGAAGGTGATGGTGAAGCTCGTATATTGACTAAGAAAGGTTTCTGCAACCCTTGTGTTAACGGGGTAAGAAATCTTGAAGTGCTGAACAACCGAATTTTCTTCGTTATGTCGACCTAGTGCAACTTATCTGATCGAGCGGGCCTTGCATTTTATGAGTACAAGTCGGAAAAAGATGATTTTGACGAGAACAATCAATGATAAATGCATCTGCTATTCATGTATTGCGAAGCAACATTTAGACGCTATTATTTTGTTTGATTTGTTTCGCAAACTCTTTTGGTGATACGCCCATATGTTTTTTGAAATTGCGATAAAATGTGGGGGTGGAGGAAAAGCCGGCCTGTTCTATAATATTGCTAATATTGATATTGCCTTCCTTGTTCGCCCGCATAATATTGACTGCTGCTTCGACGCGAAAGGTGTTTACAAACTCATAAAAATTGCAGCCTCCGACCTGATTTATTGCCTGACTCACATGAGCTAGCGGTAATCCTGTTTGATCCGCTAGGCCTGCCAACTTCAGATCATTATCTAAATACAGGCGTTTGTCGCTCATCAGCATTTTAATTTCTTTATAAACGGCTTCTGCTTGATCTCGCTCTAAGCCCGTGGCGGAATATTTAGCATCATTGCATTTCGGTAGGTTAGTTTGAGGTGTGTTTATGTTTTCACCTGCGTTGCCAACCATTTTGGTCAAGTTTTCAGTTGCTACATAATTAGACTGAATGGTGGATTCGTCTGTAGCTAATTCATTAGACGGTGTAGTGATATTGTCCATGCATAGGCCCTTAGCTCTGGGGGCTTTGTATATGCAAAAGAAGGTGATCAGGTAGCCGAAGATTAAACCAGAGCTCAGAGTAAACAGGGTATAGTGACCAAGATGTTCGGATTTGCTGAAAAATGCGATCGAAGCAAATATAAAGTGTAATAAACCGAGTAGCGCAAAATAGATACAAAAAGACCGTAACCAACTTAAACTGATTGATTCTATCGAAGAATAGTAGTCGGTGACTTTGTCTTCATGTCTTTTGATCACGTTTAGGCCGAGAAAAGCGTAAACCATGTAGGATAATGACGCTATGCAAGCTATTGAATAAATAAGACCTTTGTCCGGAGGCATTGAAATATTCTGTGTCAATAATGCTACCGCTAAAAAGGGTAAGGCGTGTAATAAATACACGGGGCGAACGGTAAAGTGAGTAAGTGTTAGAGATCGGCAAAATAAGTAGAGTATTGGCGCAGACAGTACTCGAAGCCCCATAAACGGAACTAAGTATTCCAGAAGTTCGGGGAATCCTCTAAAGAACAGATAGTATGTCAACATCCGCAATCCTTCTATAAAAAGAAATAAGGATAGGAAACGGTATGCCGTCTTGTTACGGCTATTGATGCTAACAATCATTAGCCCCAAAGCCAAAGCCCAGCAATTCATCAGGCCATTCAAAGAGATTGCCTTGATGTCATAGATCATTGTGGAGCCAAATATACTTTCTAAAGCGAGCATAAAACCCTAATAGGCAATTTGTTACCTTCACTTACACTATTGCAAATGAATTTTTTGTTATTTGAATGGCCTATTTTTTGGCCATCATTGAGTCTTCTTAATAATCTAGGTTTCACCGCTTTTTCTCAAGCGGAATCTGTCTTTAAAGGGGCGATTTTCTTATCAGCTCGCAAGTTGATAAGAAAATCGCCTTTAATTATAGGTGATAACACTCTCATTCTATAAGGTGAAAAGCTTTTTGATGCTTTTACGTGAGAATATATAGCCGTTGACCCAAAAACAATAACGAAACCAGGTATTGATATCATGAATATTATTAGTTCAAATACGCTCAAACTCTCTGTGCTCAGTATAACGGTTGCTGGTGTGGTCGGCAGCTTAATCGGCGGATGTACGCCCCCCGATCCACACCCACCTCTAATCTCTTCGCCTTCGACGGCTGCATCGAGCGGCTTACTTGACTTTTATGGCTCCCCTGCCACGGCTGCGCCATTGGCGACACATTCTGCTCCGCAAAACCCCTTTTTGGCAGAGGGTAGAAATGGAATTCATGAAGATACCTATAATTCTGATGTTTCAAACAGTGGAAAAATCAATTCAGCATATGCACCACCTTTAGGTCATAGTTTTTCCATTGATTCGCATAAAATGAATCTTCTTGCTCAGTCCTGTCCAACTCTGTTGTTTGATGCACAGGGGCGAATTATTACGGTTTGCATCGGTTTCGGTGGCAGCTTCCTCTACTTGCTGGATCCAGATACGCTAGCAATACTTGCAAAGAGATCGGTACCCCCCAAACAGAACATTAGCCTTAATGGAGAAAACGATTCTTCCGGCGGTGGTTATCTGCATTTAAATAACTTGGGGCAGGTAATTGTAAACCAAACTGATCACAAGATTGTCACTTATGAGGTTGTTGGTAACTTTTGGCAGATTGTCGGTGCCCCTCTAGATGTATCCAGCGCCATGCAAGTGGATGAGTATCTACAAGATGGGGTGCCAGATTATCAAGGCCGTGTCTGGTTCACTGGCGGTAAAGGAACGATAGGCTATATCGACCCACAATCTCTGGCGATTACAGTTTATACGGATGCAAATGGGGATTCTCTGAACCTTCAAAACCAGATAGCCATGGATGCCACGGGAATATATGTTGTAACCCATGGCGCGATGAACAAGCTGATTGTTGATGGCAACGGCGATATTGTGCTCGATTGGTCCACACCTTATGAAAATACTGGGCCTGGCGTTTTGGCACCAGGGTCGGGCACCAGCCCCACCTTGTTTGGCACCAATGATGATTTGGTGGCGATTGCAGACAATGATGACGCCGCCGATGGCGACGGCTGGCATCTGAATGTCTAT
>JAUXDF010000298.1 GCA_030618505.1 Spongiibacteraceae bacterium
GCAGGCCGACTGAAAATAACAAGGCGAGTAGTGTACGGATTTTGTCTGGTATTTAATAGTGGTATTTCCCCACCTCAATAGCTGCTCTTCTCTCCCGCTTTTGTTATATTGCGCCTTAACAAGGATAATAAGCGCTGCTGACAAACTCTCGCAATCAATAAGCCATATTCGGCAAAAGCAATAAAACTATGAATCCAGCTTCGAAACACTCAACAGTAAAAAAACATCCTATCACCTTCCTGTCTCACTCCGGCGGCTCCATTTTATTGGTAGCACTGATGATAATACCGCTTGCAAGCCTACCGGTAAGTGCTGCCACCAGCCCTTTTTATCTGGGCCTCAGTTATACCAACAACGATATTGATCTCAGCTCTCCCGCCGTCAATGAAAACACATCAAACAACAGCGCAGGTATTGTACTGGCGTATCGTTTTTCCGACTGGATGGCCGTTGAGCTGGCCTATCAACCCGCCAGCGATACAGAAGTTAGCTTTAGCGATGGCGTTAAGAGCTATCAAGCCAACTATGAGTTCAACACCTCCTTGTCCGTTTTGGCACAATATAATTTCACCGGCACCGCCAGGAATTGGGCAATATTAGGAAAACTGGGGCTAATGCAGGGAAAAAGCGAAATAAAAACCAAAGAAATAATCGAAGCCTACCGACTAATAGACGGCGTGCGAAGTGATGAGCCACCGCTGACAGCAGAGGAAATAGATAACCTGCCCTTTGATGATGCACAAGCATTTCTTGAAGCACTGCGAGATGCCGTTGGCGACACTGAATATATCGAAGTTTCCAACCACGATAGCAGCAGCGCCAGCGAAACCGTCCCGCTTATCAGTACCGGTTTTCGCTACACCTGCAAACGCGAAAGTCTTCCACTCTGTCCGGAATGGCTGGTTAACCAGCTTGGCTTCTCCTTTGAAGTAAGCTATTTCAAACTGGAACCTGAGCTGTTCGGCGAAAAACACGACATTGAAGTTATACAACAATCACTGGGTCTACAGTGGTATTTTTACTGAGCCTTAAATATTAGTAACTATTTAGCGTAATGATATAAACACTCTGAACCCACTATTTTCGTCATCCCCGAAGTATTTTATCGGGGATCCAGAGTTCTGCAAACTGGATTCCGGCCAAAAGACTGCCGGAATGACGAGCTTTGTGACGCTGCTGAACAGTTACAAATATTAAACCTTTTGAACACACAACAAGCGAGCCTACCCCTTGGATAAATCTCAATATTTCTACCGCACTGTTCTCTTCACCCGTAAACAGTCTCAAACCCTGCTGCTCGATGCCAACGATCTAAAAACCACCACAGAATTGGAGCCCTGGTTGGGGACCGCCATTTCATTGGCCGATGGCATGCATACCGTGCAGCAATTTGTCGACTATATGGCAAGCCAGTATGTCGGCACACCGCCCGAGGATCTGGAAAAAACAATCGATTCAGTATTTGAACGATTAATAGAAAAAGAAGCCATCAAATTGTCGCCAATGCCTGTTGGCTTGCCCGACTACCTTGCGCTTCCCGCCGAAGAGCAAGATCTGCAGGAAGCTAAAAAACAAATGTTGAAAGACGGTTATATTAAACAGTAGACAGGAAGTAGGCCGCTATTAAAGCCCGGCCAGCAGGGTCTGGATAGACTCCAGATCCTCTTGCTGGCGAGGCGAAAGCTGTACCGCCAAGCGCTCTGACTGCTCAAACAAATCCTTTGCGCTCTGCTTCTTTTTATTGACGGAGTGCAAATCAGCTCCCGCCACAAGCAGTGATTTGATCACTGGCAGCGACAGATAATCCTTGGAGTGGGAAATTGCCAGCAATAAAGCCGTGTTACGCGCTTTATCCTTAACGGAAACCTCCGCACCAGCCGCTAGCAGCTGATTAACAATGTCTACATTCTGCGGTAAAGACGAGACTGAATACATCAAAGCAGTACGGCCTTTATAAGCGACCGCATTAATATTTGCACCACGAGCCAAGAGAAACTCAACGCAACGCTCATGTCGATAAGCTGCGGCCTTCATTAAGGCGGTTTCCCCTTTATTATTCACCGCATTGATATCAACACCCAATTCAAGCAGTACTGCCAATGAATCCAGCGAGCCTCCAACCGCGGCTTTTAAAAAAGCCATCGCGCGCTGATTAGCATTACTGCGTGCAGCCAGTACCTTTACGTTGTCGGCATTGCCCAAGCGACTGGCGATATTCAAGGGGGTCTGGCCACGAAAATTTTCAACTTGATCATCCGCACCATTTTCCAGCAACCAGGCCAACAGCTCACTCTGCTGTTTTTGTGCCAAATACAAAACGACGGTTTCGCCATAGGGGTCTTGCTGATTTACATCGGCGCCTTTTTTAACCAGCAGCTGCAAGGCCTCTAGCTGATTGCGATGAACAGCATAAAAGAAGGCATTTTTTCCGCTACTGTCGCGTGCATTTCGATCAGCTCCAGCACCCAGCAGCAACTCCATCACAGCAACATCACCTTTAGCCGCTGCGCGCATTAAAGGCCTTACACTATTGGGAATTCCCAGCCTGGACTTTTGATTGACGTTAGCCCCCAGCTCTATCAACTGACTGACCGTATCGATATGACCATTATTGACTGCAGCCGTCAAAGCCGATAAACCATCGCCATTTTCTGCCTTTAATCCAGCATCCTTATACAACAGTGCAGCTACCGTCTCGCTGTGACCATTGGCGGCGGCATAAATAAGCGGCGTCCAGCCGCGAGCAGCAACCCCGTTTACTTCGGCGCCTTGGGCAATCAGCAAGTCAACTATCTGTGTATGTCCCATCTTCGCCGCATACAACAAAGGAGGATTACCCAGCATGTCGCGCTTATTAACATCAGCGCCTTTTGATAACAGCTTTTCAACAAGTGGCTGATCTCCCGACTTGATTGCTGAGATCAATCGCTGATCTTCACTGCCTGAGGTTTTATTGTCATGAAGGATCAGACCTCTCACCTTTGATTCAAGGTTATCGAGTTTTAGCTTTTCAATATCGCGGGTGTTGGTACTGATATCCGCCGCAGTAACAGCAGATACGCCCAGGGCGAAGAAACATAAGGCGACAGAAGAAAGTGCTGTGTTCATGGAGACCTCTGTTCTTAATTATTATTAGTAATAACTCAATTTGAACACTGGGTCTAAAACGAAAACATCAGAGCCAGAAATACCATACTGAAAATAGCGTCCCTTCAACAAAGATGTCGTCCATGTTCGCCGATTATAGAAAACCTATGGCGCAGTATCAAATGTATAAATACAGAAAGTGAATTTTTGAATGATAGGTAAATTATCAACTTAACTTTACCGCCCAACGACCACACTAAACATTCTCACAACAATAAACCTATTATCAAGATGAAATAGGCATAAAACCCAAGAAAACAGCACAAATGTCGTCGAATTGATTGAATAATCGAGAACATAATCAATGCTTATTTATTCCTAATAGCAATTAAATCGCCCTCACAAATCACTAAATACGCTAAAAACAGATGCCGCTTATAGCTTTTTGGTATTTATGCTCCAGCCAATCTCAGCCATTTTTGTTTTGAGATAGACAAACACGATATATAATCCCGCCAGGATCAGTCACAAGCAAACCACCAGCAGGAAAAACATGACGCACAGCGAAACAACACCCTCTTTTTATGGCCTCTTTACCGTCTTTTTATCATTGGCGCTGTTATTACCCAGCACACAGACAATAGCTGAAAGCTGGGATGCTCCCGAAGCCGTCATTGAACTACCACCCACCTCTCTGGCACAGTGGTACAAACCGGAAAACAAACGCCAGGTTTTCCTTCACACCATGTTTCGCCTGCGCCAGTCTCTACAGGCGGTGGAGATTTACTCACAAAAAGGTGATCAACAGCAGCTTGATAAGTGGGCCACCATATTGCAGGAAAACTACGCCAAACTGCCTGAAATGGTGCCTGAGTGGAAAGATGAAACACGACAGGAGACAGTAAAAAAACTGCTCGCTTATGCAAAAAATGGTGATTCAAAAAAGCTGGCAAAAAGCATCAAGCAACTCAACAAAATCTGTGAGGGCTGCCACCAACAATGGAAAGCGGTTGTCACTGCGCTTTATCGCAGCCCGGACTACAGCAAGCTCTCAGTAAACGAGGGGCAAGAATCACATAGCTACAGCGACTTTATGGAAGATCTTGCTGACACCTTGGGCGTGTTAAAAATAGCCCGTGAAGATGAGGAGCTGGAAACTGCCCGACAGACGGTAACAAAGTTGGGCAAGCAGTTGGATCATTTGAGCAATAGCTGCAGCGACTGCCATCGTGACCCGCAACCGCGAGAGCGCATATTGGGTTCAGCCACAAAAGATAGCCTTAATGCTCTGCACAGTGCACTGAACAAACCCCACGATGCCAAAGAATCGGGGCGTCATCTAGGCACCGTTGGCTTTACCGTTTGTGGGCGCTGCCACAGCATTCATCGTACATTGGGAGATATAAGAGGGGCGTTAAAAGCAGAATAAAAAAACACCTTGATCAACGTGCC
>JAUXDF010000252.1 GCA_030618505.1 Spongiibacteraceae bacterium
AAGATTAAAAATGCGCATTTCAAGCTATTTTATATCGTCGATATGAGTAGGGGAGACTAATGAGAACTCAAATCAACCGAGTACTAACGGGAATTGCAGGTGTATGCCTGGGCATGTCAGCTGCAACCGCGGCAACAGCAGCAACTGAAATTGAAAAGGTCATGAAAGACCGTGGTCTGACAGAGAAAAATCTCTTGGCAGCCGCCCAAACATACACGCCTACTGGCGGTCGTGATGAGTACATTGCTTTTGCCTCTGGTGGGCAAAGTGGTCATGTTATCGTCTACGGCATCCCTTCAATGCGGATCCTCAAGTATATTGGCGTGTTTACGCCGGAGCCTTGGCAGGGTTATGGCTTTGACGAAGAGTCAAAGGCCGTGTTGGCGCAGGGTAATATTCATGGCAAGGAGATCACCTATGGTGATACCCACCACCCGGCCTTTACCGAGACCAAGGGTGAGTACGATGGCCAATATTTATTTATCAATGACAAGGCTAATCCTCGTATTGCTTTGATTGATCTGAAAGATTTTGAAACCAAGCAGATCGTGGTCAACCCGGTTTTCAAGAGCTCCCACGGTGGTGCTTTTGTTTCACCTAATTCTGAATATGTGATTGAGGCTGCACAGTATCCAGCGCCCTTCACTAACGAATATGTGCCTCTTGAGCAGTTTAACGAAAAATACCGTGGTGGTATGACCTATTGGAAGTTTGAGCGTAAAGACGGTCATGGCCGAATTAACGTCGAGAAATCCTTTACGGTGCAGGCACCTCCCTATAGTCAGGATCTTTCCGACTTCGGTAAAAATGCCAGTGACGGCTGGTCTTTCACTAACTCATTCTGTACCGAGCGTTATGTTGGCGGTATTGAAAAGGGACGTCCTCCCTATGAGGCTGGTTGCTCCCAGAAAGACACTGACTTTCTGCACGTGGTTAACTGGAGAAAAGCGGAGAAGCTGATTCGTGCCGGTAAGGGTGTAAGAATCAACGATCACGATGTGTTGACTGTTGAGACCGCCGCTAAAGAAGGTGTGTTGTTCCTGATTCCTGAGCCCAAAAGCCCTCACGGCGTTGATGTTTCCCCCGATGGTGAGAGCATTATTGTTTCCGGTAAGTTAGACACCCATACTTCGGTGTATAGCTTTGCCAAGATTCAAAAGGCGATTAAGGATAAGAAATTCGAAGGTAAAGACCCTTACGGAATTCCCATTATCAAGATGCAGGACGCACTGGCTCGCCAGGTTGAGTTGGGCTTAGGACCTTTGCATACACAGTATGACGCTAAAGAGTGTATTGCTTATACTTCCTTGTATGTTGATTCCATGGTCGGTAAATGGAACTACTGTGAAGGCAAACTGTTAGAGAAGATCTCCATTCACTACAACATTGGTCACTTGATGACAATGGAAGGTGATTCTGTATCTCCCGATGGCAAGTACCTTGTTTCCTTGAATAAACTGGCGATTGATCGTTTTAACCCGGTTGGCCCTCTGCATCCCCAGAATCACCAGCTGATTAACATCAGTGGTGACAAGATGGAGCTGATGTACGATATGGCTATCCCGCTGGGTGAGCCTCACTATGCGGTTGCTATCAGGGCTGACAAGCTTAAGCCGGTTATCAGGTATAAGTCTGGCTGGAACAGCCGTACTGACTCTCGCTCCAAGTTCAAGACCCGCGCGGGTCGTGAGAAGACAGTTCGCACTCCCGGCAAGGTTGAGATATTTGGCACCACTATTCGCTCACACATCACACCTGAAACTATTGAAGCTGAAGTGGGTGATGAGATTGTTCTTCACTTGACTAACCTTGAGCGTGCGCAGGATGAGACCCACGGTTTTGCGATTTACGGTCACAATGTCAACTTATCCCTGGAGCCAGGCAAAACGGTAACAGCGCGTTTTATCGTAGAAAAAGAGGGTGTTTATCCTTATTACTGCACCGAGTTCTGTTCAGCACTGCACCTGGAGATGGAAGGGTATCTGCTTGTTAAACCTAAGGGTTACAAAGCGGTTGCTGGTGAGATTGAAGAGGGCACCAAATACACCCAGGCTGATTATGACAAGCAGGTTAAAACCAATGTCGCAACTCAAGAGGTTGTTGACTCTGTGGTTGCCTTTATTACCAGCCATAACTACAAGGATTTCCCTGAAGTTGTATCCTTGGTAGAAGACGCGACTGATCAGCTGGGTTTTGCTACTGAAGCAAAAACCAAGTCTGAGAAGTTTGCTGCTGATAAGGATTGGCAGAATGCCACTTTATGGGCGGGTCAGTGGTGGCAGTATCAGGTGAAGACAGCTGATATTGGCTTGCGAGCTAAAACCTTCCTGGAGCAAAATGGCGCCAAGAAGATTAAGTAACGGTGGTTGTTAGTTGAGCTGTAACTATTCAGCATAATGAAATAAATATTCTGAACTCACCACTTTCGTCATCCCCGAAGTGTTTTGTCGGGGATCCAGAGTTCTGCAAACTGGATTCCGGCTAAAAGACTGCCGGAATGACGAACTTTGTGCCTTTGCTGAATAGTTACGTTGAGCTTAAGGGTGGCTAGCGCTACCCTTAAGTTTTTTAATAAACAGCACTTTATAGTTTGAACTGTAGTGCTAAGGAGAATGACAGTATGAAAACTCTTAAATTGGTTTCTATCGCAGTGATGGCAGCTGCTGTTTCTGTACCGGCTTTGGCTTTGGATGGCGAAGCACTGTTTAAAAACCCTTCAAAGGGTGGTTGTATGGCATGCCATGGCGCCGAGGGTAAGAAGCCCTTAATGACGATGTATCCCAAGCTGGCCGGGCAAAATGCTGATTATATGTTTGCGCAGATGAAGGATATTAAATCTGGCAAACGTAATAATGGCATGGCGGCGGCGATGAAGGGTATTATGCCGATGGTTAATGAAGAAGAGATGAAGGCCATTGCGGATTATCTTTCTAAGGTAGCTCCTTGATTTGAATATTGGAGCTGACGTTTTATCAAATAGAGATAAGTGAGAACTATGAGATTTAATAAAGTGATAAAGGGCATCACTCTGGTTGTAGGCATTGCGGCTATCAACCTGTCAGCGACAAGTTTGCTGCAGGCCGCCGAGATGGCGTCCTGGAATGCCGGCGGTGGTGAGAAAGACGATGTGATGAAACTCAAACCTGATCTGGAAAATGGTTTGGAGGTCTTTGAGGTGTGTGCCGCGTGTCATTACCCTGAAGGCTGGGGTACCAAAGAGGGTACTTTCCCCCAGTTGGCTGGACAGCACAGAACCGTATTGATTAAGCAGTTGGCCGATATCCGTGCGAAAAACAGGGATAATCCGACCATGTATCCTTTTGCTTTGCCTGAAGCGATCGGTGATGCACAGGCTTTGGCAGATGTGACTGCTTATATTGCGACCCTGCCGATGAACCCAGACAATGGTGTGGGTGATGGTAAGGATCTTGCGCTGGGAGAGCGGTTATACAAAGACAACTGTGTTGAGTGCCATGGCGACAAGGGTGAAGGTAAAGCGGATAAGTTCTATCCTCGAATTCAGGCCCAGCACTACAACTACATGCTGCGTCAGTTTGAGTGGATTCGTGATAAAAAACGCCGTAATGCTAACCCGGAGATGGTTAAGCAGATTGCAGGCTTTAGCGACAAAGATATGAAGGCAGTGATTGACTATGTTTCTCGTATCAAACCCCCCAAGAAGGATCTGGCTGAATCGAAGGATTGGTTAAACCCTGACTTTGATTAAGTGTTTGTTCTTTTCGGCGCTTTCTACTTGAAAGCGCCGTTTTTCGTTTTTATTTCTCGATAGCCTGTTTACTGCAGGGTTGGGGTGAGGGCGTAGTCCTATAAATCCCTCATCCCAGCCTTCTCCTTTATGCCCGCTTTTTGGGTGCCAAGGAGAAGGGACTAAAAGCCGAGATTCGGCTTAACTAAGTGCCATTCGGGTCAGAGTCTTTGATTGTTAGCCCATAAACCTATCGCTTTTAAAACTTCTCCCGCTTAACCATGGATTATGCCGCGCTCCCGAGCTTATTGCCATTATAGAGTACGATAGGGAGCACTGGAGGGGATCTTTTTTGGTCTACCTGCTAAGAGATGTAACCCCACTGTTTAAATTGTGACTGCAGCTCAGGTTCATGCTTAAAGGCTTGAAAATAGATGTACTCCGGGGCCAAATCAGCTCCATTTGGCCAGACTATAGTTTCCAGCTCTTCATCAACTTGAAGCCTGGAAAACGAGGTTTTATTTCTTAGTGATTCAAATACTGGCCCTTTTAAAGCCTCTGCCAAATCAGCAATGCCCTTTTTTCCATTATTGAACGATACCTCCACTCTATAGTCTTCTATGTGCTTTGCCGCAGTGACATGAAGAAACATACCATTTACTCCAGGGGTTCTATTGAGTTTGGCGCTTCATTTTTTTGACACAGCGCCCAATCTTCAATTAATTCGTCTTTGTGACACTCATACCACTCAAGAACATGACGTAATGCTCGCCTAGGAAATTTGCCCTCAACAACACCAGTAAGAATATTGACGATGATTTCATATTCGCCATATTTGGCGTGAAAATGCGGAGGAGCATGATCATCCCAGTACATGGCTATTACGATTCCAAGAAATCTGCTTATTATCGGCATACAATGGGTTGGCTTGATCTGTTGTTGTTTGTCGGACAGGCTCTTGCTTGTCGAGCATCTAGCGTTAGCTTGCTTCTAGGCCTATCGGAGTATATCAAACCTTTCCTATTCACGCTTGATGTTCGTAAGCGCAAATTAAACCCGCCTAGCACCGCCATCCAAGGCGCTATAGTATTCCCTTATCAATACGCCAATAATCAATAGGGGCAGAGTCTTTGATTATTTTGCCCGCAAGGCTGTGTCGCCAATGTACCTTTTCCTTGATTTCGCGTGAGCTCAATTAAGGCTACGAGTAGTTTACTTATGCATCTGATTGCATTGATTCGTGGGCCATTTTTAGCCTGGGCAACTCCATTTCAATCACGCTCCAATGCTGTCGAGATCTAGCCCGAGATAGTCATGGACAAGGATATTACGAAAACCTGAAATTGCCCGCCACGGAATATGTGCTTGTTTGGCTTTGGCGCTGACTTGACTCGGCCATGACTTGAAGATTTCGTACTACTGCATCCTGAGTCAGGCGAGATGAGTAAAAGGAGTCACGGCTCTGAATATACTCGTCAATTCGGGCTATGCAATCGAGCATATGCGCGGT
>JAUXDF010000060.1 GCA_030618505.1 Spongiibacteraceae bacterium
AACGGTTAAACCCGACAGGCTCCTAGGGTGTACGCGTCAATAAGTGTAAGCTTTTGGTTAGATGTGTAACTGTCTGTTTCAAACGGCCCCAAAAACCTGACCCTTTACATTGTGTGAAAGCCCACAATTTCTGATGTGACTCACTACAGATTTAACGGTTTCAAAACAGCATTATGAAAGCCTTACAGAATACCAAAACTGCGGGCAAACCACTATCGGCAAGAACGCCGTGGTATGTTCGAACTATCAATCAGACGCTAACAGTTCATTCCATAGCTTGTGCCAAAATTGAACGATCGGTTCGTTTTCGCCAATAATGATAGCGGGCAAGCCTGCCGCTAAACCTTTTTGACACTGTGCAGCAATCGGCAGGTCTTCTTTTTCAAATACCTCGCCACCAAATTCATAAGTCGCTTTAGCATTTTCGAAATTTTCAATATTGCGACAAACACCGGAGTAGTAGATCACCGTGCTATCGGGTGCGGTGCCTGGTTCCCCCGCAAGTTTGGGTATATTGTAGCGTCGTGCCTGTGCTACAAAATACCCCTTTTGTAAAATGAATGTCGCCTCCTGCTTGATATCACTGAATAGCGTACTTGTCTGCCCACTCTGCAAAACTAATTATCGTCTATTGCACAACGATTAGCGCTAGGCGAACCGTGTGCTTTTCTATAATAGAGCGGTGGGCCATTGCTAGTGGGCGCTTGTTTATAGTAGATTAGGTAAAAAAGAGGGTTGGCTCATCTATATTTCAGTCTAATTTAGGCACTTATCGTTGGGTTTCAAAACACCGTTCTGGGAGATAACCTATGATTAATAAGAATAACAAGATATTTAAACGTTGTGGATTGCTGTTTATTCCTCTTGGCTTACTGTTAATGTCTGGGTGCTTGGATATACCGGACTTCTCTACATTCAGTGATGTGTATCTTACCAATAACACCCCAAATACCCTTTCTGTCAGTGTTGAGCAAAGTGGTGATGTTACGCTCATTGCCGGTGAGCAATGGCATGTTTATGAGTACGATATTCCACCCTATACAACCAAAAAACTGCTGGATTTTGATCGTCAAGACCTTGCAGATGCAGGGCAAAACCTTACCTTTACCGCCACGGTAGATAATGAAGGCGAAAGTTATCAGCTTGTGCAGCAGGTCTCTGTACTAAGTACCAGTTCAAGCATGTCTTATGGTAGCGCCACCAACGACGCTAGCCTGGCGCTCAAAACTGATCTGGCTATCCATCGCAGCAATGCAACATCAGCAGCTTTGCTTGTTACAGAAGTTGCCTTTCAGGCAAAAAATAAGGGGCTATTTAAGGATGTGCATTATGTCATTACTGACGATTATCAGCAGCCCGTTATTGACGAAAACCCTGATCAACTAACAGCACTTAGCTATAATATTTGGGCCTTGCCAGTTATTGCGAATAAAATTCCTGAACGTTTGGCTGCAATGCCTGAATATCTTGCAAATTATGATGTGCTGTTATTACAAGAAGTGTTTGCACCGGAGCGCAACGCGTTTCTACATACGCTGGATATAGATTACGGTTATTCCTATCAAACGGCGATGCTGGATAAGCCTGGCAGTAATATTTTCGATGGCGGTGTTATCATTCTTAGCCGTTACCCTATCGTTAATCAGGGGCAGTTTGTTTATCCTGACTGTTCAGGCACAGACTGTTTTGCTGATAAGGGTGTTAATTACGCTGAGATCATCAAGAATGGTCGTTCATACCATGTTTTTGCTACCCATGCTGCCTCCTTTGATACAGCAATTGCCAGAGCGAACCGGCAAATTCAGTTTGGCCAAATACGAGATTTTGCCAGTGCTTTAAATATACCTCTTGATGAAACCGTGGTGTATGGTGGCGACTTCAATGTGAACAAGCTTCTTTTTCCAGGTGATTTTCAGCAGATGATGACCACCCTGGAGAGCTCTGAGCCAAACTATCAGGGTTATACAGAGTCTACCTTTGATCCTCGAATCAATATTAACGCCCAGGCTTTTGATGTCGTTGAATATCTGGATTACGTTTTTGTGAGTGACAGCCATGCTGTGGCAAATTCAAATGTGAATACAGTGAGAGTGCCGAGAAGTACAGATGCCTCGATGTGGAAGCTGTGGGATTTATCAGATCATTTCCCCGTTGAAGCGGTTATTGATTAGTGGCGATAAAAGGTAAACTTGCCGTTTTGTTTGGTTTATCGATTATCGCTTCTGTTGGTATCTACAGTTATTTTTCCGCGTACCAGGCGGAGACTAAAGCGCTTGTCGCCCTGCCGATCCAAACGCAGAAAACTCTACTGCTGAGCGACCCCCCGCTTGAATCAAATTCCGAACTTGGCCGTAAAGAAGAGCAAGGCAGGAAAATAACCAAATACGATTTTATCGTCCTGCAAACAATATCAATAAATAAATTAAAAGCCGAAATTGAGCATTTCTGGCAGCGCTGTCGTCAACAGTTTACTTGCGATGACTGGCTGAAGGACTTGCAGTCGATAGCTTCAGATGAAAGGTATCAACTGGTTAGCGAATATCCCGAAAAACTTTCTCAAATGCAGCAAGAGTTGTCAGTGACTTTAAATCGTCACAGCAATACAATTAACGATAAGGTTGAGCAGCTTAAAGCCGTTCACTATTCGGTATGGGGGGAGATTTCTAATGAGCTCTTCGCTGATGAATATGACTACTACACTAATTTCTCCCAACTCGAACAGCTAAATAACAAGCAGTGGTTTTCAACCGATGCCAAATTGGCAGGGTTTGAGCAATGGCTGCAACAGCAGCACTCTGATAAAACTTCCGGCTTAGACAGTTACCGCTGGGCGCGAAGTTTTTTTGAAGAGGAAATAAATGCAGATAGTAGTGCAAGGCTCGAATCATTGTTGGCAGATAAATATCTCAACAAAGATCAAGCGCTGCTGGAGCGCAACCGTTTAGATAAACGTCAGCAGCAGCACATTCAGGCTGGAAAATATCAACAGGAATTAAAAGTACTTCGAGAAACACTTGATGCCCAGCGAAAAAGTGAATCGAATGAACTCAGTGAGTCAGAGTGGTTGCAGCACGAAGCAAAACAACTTCGCGAGTTTCGTAAAAGCTTCTTTCAGCATGATTAACCTGGCAAGTCCTTTGCGTCGTCCTACTCAAACCCCCTCGGTCTTGTTGTATCATCCTTATGCCGGTCGGCAAAGACGGGGTTTATGCGGGTGTTACTAGGGTAAGATGCTTGATATACTCGCCGTTCGTCGTATTACCGCGCCCGCCGATGTACTAAAGGACGATCGTCATCCCATACTTAGTGGTGCTAAGATAGTGAACCTGCAAGATTGAGCCCGGACAATATTCGCTGCAACACCTGATAATACCTAGCATAATAAGAAACAAGTCCATACTCCATAGGAAATCACCCGATATGATCCGAGATTCTTCAACAGAGGGCGATTCCAGCCCGCGCGCCCTTATTCCGCTGGTGCTGCGTGCTACGATCGGTGGTGTTCTTATGGGGCTGGCTAACCTGGTTCCCGGTATCAGCGGCGGTACCATGTTACTGGCGGCGGGTGTCTACCCAGGGTTTATTACCGCAATAGCAGAGCTCAGCACATTACGCTTTAAGCTACGCTCAATGGTGCTGTTAGGTACCATTGTGCTAGCTGCTATGCTCGCGATTTTGTTGCTTGCCGGCACCATGCGTAGTCTCGTTATCGAGCAGCGCTGGATGATGTACAGTATTTTTATTGGTTTGACGCTGGGCGGACTGCCGCTGATTTGGAAGCTCGCACGTCCAGCGACGCCGGCGGTTTTCGTCAGTGCTGCGGTCGCTTTTGCCTTGATGGCGTTGATGCAAATCAGTTTTGGTACCGGACTTGGGGGCGAGGACAGTATCTTTTTCTTACTGCTCTCGGGGCTAGCGGGGGCTTCGGCGATGATTCTTCCTGGTGTGAGTGGCGGCTATTTGCTTCTGTTGCTGGGACAATACGAAAATATCCTGGGTAGTGTTGATATGCTCAAGCGTGGACTGCTTAATGGTCTCGACCTTACCTTAGTGATGGAATCGATGAGTGTCATAATTCCTGTTGGTATTGGTGTGTTGATCGGAGTCGTTGGTGTCAGTAATTTGCTCAAGTGGCTATTAGAGCGCTTCGAGAAGGCAACTCTGGGGGCTTTGCTTGGCCTGCTTCTGGGGGCGGTCGTGGGTCTGTGGCCTTTCCAGCAACCTGTCCAGCCAGAGCTTGGGTCGGTGGTAAAAGGGAACATTGTTACCGAGGCAAATCTAGGTGAAATTAAGCAGAAAGACTGGCCCCTTGATCGTTTTGATCCGACGGGTGTCCAGATAGCGACTGCTTTGGGGCTTGTTCTTGCCGGGCTTGGAACTACCTTGTTGGTGGCTCGAATTGGTAGGAAAGAGGATGAAGAGGGCTGAGGCAGTCGTCCTGCTGCCTCTTCTTTAAGGTATTTACCATGATCGCTCTCTCCTGGAGCCATGGCCGGGTAGCTGTTGATCTCTAAGTGATCAGCAGTTTTCTTGTTTTGTACATTTCCTTGATGCTGTATTTTGATTCCATTTCTTATTGGCGTGGGTGAGTGTGCCTGGGCGGTGATGTGTTTCCTTTGCCGGGAAGTCTCAATGTTGATGTCGGTTATTAAATCAAAAATATTATTTCAGTGCGTCATGTTTTGACGTATTGGTCGGTAAACTACAAATACAGACAAGCCGGTGGTAAAGCAGAAGAAATTTTGCTGCAATTTCCGCACACCGAAGTCATCGTTTGTATGGAGTCATTAGTCGATTAATTTAACGTAGTTGGCAGTAAGTTAAAAAAGGGAGTAGGCGAAGGGAATTTTTTGTGAAATAATACTGAGCATATATACAGTTGTTGGGTTGGTTGGTTGGTTGATCGGTAGGTAGGTAGGTAGTTAAGTTGGTGGCTGTGATACCGAGAGGTATTTGCAGAATACTAAAAATTGACAGAAATTCGAAAACACAGAGGTGTCTGATGGACGACAATAAGCAAAAAGCACTTAGCGCAGCAATGGCTCAAATCGAGCGGCAGTTTGGTAAGGGCACCGTGATGCGTATGGGGGATAAAGAGCGTGAGGCTATTCCTGCGATCTCTACCGGTTCCTTAGGCTTGGATATCGCCTTAGGTATAGGTGGTTTGCCGAAAGGACGGATTGTTGAAATATACGGACCTGAGTCCTCGGGTAAAACTACCTTGACCTTGCAGGTGATCGCCGAGTGTCAAAAGGCTGGAGGCACAGCAGCTTTTATCGATGCTGAGCATGCCTTGGATCCTCTTTACGCTGAGAAGTTAGGGGTCAATATTGATGACTTGATAGTCTCTCAGCCTGATACTGGTGAGCAAGCACTGGAGGTTGCTGATATGTTGGTGCGCTCTGGCGCCGTAGATGTGCTGGTTATCGACTCTGTTGCTGCCTTGACACCAAAAGCTGAAATTGAGGGAGATATGGGTGACCATCACGTAGGTTTACAGGCTCGTTTGATGTCTCAGGCACTACGTAAAATCACTGGTAATATAAAGCGCTCCAATTGTTTGTGTATTTTCATTAATCAGATTCGTATGAAGATTGGTGTTATGTTTGGTAATCCCGAAACAACAACCGGTGGTAACGCTCTGAAGTTTTACTCTTCGGTACGCCTGGATATACGTCGTATTGGCGCCGTTAAGAATGGTGACGAGGTGGTTGGTAATGAGACTCGTGTGAAAGTGGTTAAAAACAAAGTGGCCCCTCCCTTTAAACAGGCTGAATTTCAAATTCTGTACGGTACGGGTATTTACCATATGGGCGAGATTATCGACCTGGGCGTTAAGCTCGAGCTGGTGGGTAAAGCTGGCGCATGGTATAGCTACAAAGGCGATAAAATCGGTCAAGGTAAGGCTAATGCCGCCCGCTACCTGGAAGAAAACTCTGCAGTGGCAGAGGAAATCGAAGCGGTCATTCGCGCTCAGTTGCTTGATGGGCTGACACCGGTTGAGGAAAAGGAAAAGGCTGAAGAGACAGAAGAGGCATAAGCGTCTCTTTCGCAATTCAGGTTTTTTATGGTTCTGCATGCTCAATGACTGATCAAAAGCAAAAAGAAATCCGCCGGGCAGCAATGAACTTGCTAGCTCGGCGAGAGCATTCAAAGAAAGAGTTGTCTGAGAAGTTGTCCAGGCGATTTGATGATTTTATTTTACTTTCTCAGCAGATTGACCGCTTGGAGAGCGAGGGTTTGCAAAGTGATAGGCGTTTTACAGAGTCCTATGTGCGTTATCGTAGTCAGTCAGGGCAGGGGCCAATACGTATAGATCAGGAGTTAAGGCAGCGAGGTATTGAAGACCGTTTGCTGCAGGATCTGTTATGGAGTGCCAATATTGATTGGTTTGAGATTATCTCTCGAGCCTATAAAAAAAGATTTACTGATCCAGAGATTAAAGATCAGAAGGAGAAGGCGAGGAGGCTGCGCTTTTTACAGTACCGAGGTTTTGATTTTGAGTTAATACAGAGGTTAATGTAGCCGTATTTTTTTGACTGTCCGGTTCCTTATTACTTTTTTGATGAAGGAGCGCGCCGCTATTAAATAATAGTTATTAGCTTCGAGTTGCGCTTTCAGAGAGAATCCATGCTACAAAAATAAAGAAGCCAAAAACATGGACTGCTGGCAAATTATTGACTAAGTTTAAAGGAACTAGGTCGCATTTTTTGACGCGTTGGACAAAAGCAGTATGCAAAAAATCATTAGCCAGATAATAATAGCCATATTTGCAATCGTTGGTACATTTATGATTGCCTGGGTTTTGTATCAATCTGAATTGGATCAAATTACTTCTGAATTTGAGCAGGATGTTGATCAGCAGGTTAATACTCTAGAGGATGAGTTGGTTAAAACTCGCGCAACGCTTCGGCACTGGAAAAGTTTTTATGAGGCTGCCGGTGATATTGAGCCGCAGCAGTTTAGTCGAATTGCGCTTGATGTGCTGGAATCATACCCAGCCTTGGATATGATCTCCTGGACTCCATTTGTTCATCGAGCCCAAAGACCGTTATTTGAAAAACAGTTTCAGGCACAGGTGCCAAATTTTAGTATTCTTGAATTAAATAAGAAATTTATATTACCCAAATCAACTGTTAGTGATCAGCTTTTACGAAGTCAGATGGAGCGGTTTGATCCGCGCAAGATGTTTATAGCGTCAAGTGAAAAGGATTTTTATTTCCCTGTGATGGTAATAGAGCCAATGCAGACTGCAGGCTTCATGGTTGGCGTGGATTTAGCTACGATTAACCGTATTAATTTTACTGATTCGGTATCGGCGGCAATGTTGACTGGCGATATTGTTGCGTTGCCAGCTACCCCTTCTCCATTTTCACCAACTCACGAACCGGTGTTAATAACATTTGTGCCCATTCAGCAATCGAGCACAGTGGGTGGACAACAGCAGCCACAAGTAAAGGGCTTTATTGCATCAACGCTTGGTGTGGGAAAGCTGGTAAAGCAATCCATGCTGGTTGATTTACCAGAGGGTATTCACTTTAAGTTAATGGATGAGACAGGCGATGATGGCTTGCGCTTGCTTTTTCAAACAGAAGAGTTTGCTACAGGTCTTGGCGATTGGTATCGCCGGCCACTGTTAGACGCCTTTGATCGAAAGTGGGTCGTTATGGCTGCGCCTAAACCCAGTTATATTGCCTCGCGCATTAGTTTACTTCCCTACGGTGTGGTTGTTGGTGGTTTGGTATTTACGATACTGTTATTGCTCTATTTGAATTTATTACGTCGCCAGGCGGCAGTTATTCAGCGTCAAGTTGATGAGCGTACGGTACAGTTGCGAGATGCGAATGAAAATCTGAATCTTGCTAATGAGAGATTGGAGACACTTTCCCGGATCGATTCATTGACTGATGTTGCCAATAGACGATTCTTTAACGAAACCATTGATAAAGAGTGGAGCAGGGCACAGAGAGAAGGCCTTCCGGTGGCCTTGATGATTATCGATGTTGATAATTTTAAGGGATATAATGACCTATATGGCCATCTCAAGGGAGATGAATGCCTGCAAGCCGTGGCTGCCACACTTAAAAAGGTATTTAGTCGTTCTGGTGATCTTGTTGCTCGTTATGGTGGTGAGGAGTTTGCGATTATTCTTCCCAATGCCGGTGGTGAAGCAATGAGAATGGCAGAGAAGTGCCGCGCAGCCATCGAAGCTCTTAAGGTGAGTCATGAGGATTCGTCTACGGCGGCCTGTGTCACCATTAGTATTGGACTAAGTAGTGTCATTCCGACCGCGGGTCTTAAGTCAGATGACCTGCTGGATTGTGCTGATAAGGGTTTGTATATTGCCAAAGAGCACGGCAGGAACCGGGTGATTTATCATACCTGCCACACTCGTTTGAGTAAGGTTAAGCAGGCCTAAGGACAGGCCCGTGTTTTTCCATCCCTTGTAGCCTTGATCTGCGTGCCCCGCGGGGAAGGCCTCTCCAGGATGAGAAAATAATGATAGCTCACCAAGAGTTTAAAGAGGCGGGAACTCCTCAAGAATAGCATTCACTACCTTGTTAATTTTTTCGGTACGCTCTTCCGGGGATATATTCTTTGTTAAGCGGCTTTGCGCAGCTCCGCGCCAAGCTAGTTGATTATCATTTTTATCGACAATATCAATCACCAGTGTGCCAGCCTTATATTCCCTTATTATCGTGTCACTGTGTGAAACCCCTCCGCCGTAGCCGTAGCCATAGCCGTAACGTGACCCCCAAGGGTAATAGCCCGTCCCGGAGTGTATGGTGCTGACATTAAATTTGGTTTCAACGCTCAAGTGGTAGCTTAAGAGAAAGTCTACCTCACTATCTATAGTGACTTTTTGATAGCCTTTTGCGGCTAGCCCGTTTTCAATAGCATTGATGATACGGCTGCGCACCAGGTCATTGCCAAGGGTATTTTCTGCATCTTTTTTAGCAGGTAGCCAGCTGTAATTGTTGTATTGCCGGAAATCCTGCTCTGGGTTGTAATCAATGTCAGGTCTGATAGAGGCGCAGCCAGAGGTGAAAATAAGTGCGGCGCTCAGTGACAGGCACCAATTAACAGTTTTTCGTTTGCTAGCCATGGCCTTTCCTTTCCATCGGAGGTTTAGCGTCATTGTAATAAACTACACTATATATAGCATTATCTATTAGCGGTAAAACATAAGCGGGTAAAAGATAAACGTACAAAACATCAAGCCCCAAGATATAGACTGATAAAACAAGGGATGGTTCTGCTATGCATATTGGTGTGCCAACAGAGATTAAAAATAGTGAATATCGAGTGGGTATGACACCTTCTGGTGTACATGAGCTGGCCCATCACGGGCATCAGATTAGTGTACAGCGCGGCTGTGGTGTGGGTGCTGGATTTACTGATCAACAGTATCAAAAAGCCGGCGCAAACATTCTCGCTAGTGCAGAGCAGCTTTATAGCAGTGTTGAACTGATCGTCAAGGTCAAGGAACCATTGCCAAAGGAGTATGCTTACCTGCGTCCAGACCTGGGTCTGTTTACCTATCTGCACCTTGCGGCAACCGAAGCGCTTACTGATGTGTTATTACAATCAGGCGCCTGCTGTATCGCCTATGAAACAGTGACAGACTCATCAGGTCATTTGCCCTTGTTGGCACCGATGAGTGAAGTGGCTGGCAGAATGGCGGTTCAGGCAGGGGCGCATTGCCTGGAGAAAGCACAGGGCGGTCGCGGTGTTTTGTTAGGCGGAGTACCCGGTGTTGCACCTGCTCATGTGGTGATTATGGGGGGCGGGGTGGTCGGTACTCAGGCGGCCTGGATAGCGCTGGGTATGGGGGCTCAGGTGAGTGTGCTTGATCGCTCTTTGCCGCGCTTGAGAGAGCTGGAAGCGCTGTTTGCGGGCAGGCTTAATACTATCTTTGCTACCAGAGAAGCGCTGGAGTTCTATGCTCAGCGAGCCGATATGGTGGTAGGTGCTGTGCTGGTTCCAGGCGCGGCTGCTCCCAAGCTGTTGACTCGACAACAGTTGGCAGGAATGAAAGCGCGCAGCGTACTAGTTGATGTTGCTATCGACCAAGGGGGCTGTTTTGAGACCAGCAGGCCAACCACTCATGAACAAGCGACCTATGTGGTAGATGATATTGTTCACTACTGTGTCGCTAATATTCCAGGTGCGGTGCCAAGAACCTCCACCGTCGCCCTGACAAACTCGACATTACCCTTTATTCTTGAGTTGGCGGAATTCGGGATTGAGGCAGCCTTGCTAAATAATATCCACCTTCGTGAAGGCTTGAATATTTATAAGGGAAAAATAACCTGCCAGGCGGTCGCCGGCAATTTTGGACGGGAGTATTGTGATCCGCTTTTACTATTGGCTGCTAAGGACTCCTCGAGCGTTGGCAGGCTTGATTCATCAATACCTGTTGATATTGAAAAATAAACGGCACTAATTGCTAGAAAAACCGTATGCTTTTGTTTGTCCACCCTTTATGGCCAGGCTAGGAGCCTAAGCAAGCGGTATTTACCCCCGATGCGGAAACAATGTTCTTCGCTCAGGGGTAAACGTCAATACTTAATCTTCGTTAACACTAACTTTGTCAATGACAACTGGATCAACAGGAACGTCTTGATGGCCGCCACTACTACCGGTAGGTACAGACTTGATCTTATCAACAACATCCATACCTTCAGTTACTTTTGCGAACACGGCATAACCCCAGCCCTGGGTGTTTTTACCAGAGTGGTTCAAAAAGTTATTATCGGTAACATTAATAAAAAACTGCATAGTCGCCGAATGAGGATCGTTGGTGCGAGCCATCGCCAGCGTGCCGGTATCGTTTTTGATACCGTTATCCGCTTCATTTTCAATGGGGTCTTTAGTCGGTTTTTGCACCATTTTCTCATCAAAACCGCCGCCTTGAACCATAAAGCCGGGGATAACACGGTGGAATATTGTCCCGTCGTAGGCGCCTTCTTTAGCGTACTCCAGGAAGTTGGCGCAGCTCTTGGGGGCATTGTCAAAATCCAGTTCAATGGTGATATCGCCAAAGTTGGTGTGCAGAGTAATCATGTTTTTGCTTTCCTGTTACTGTTTCTATATGGAGGGGCTGTTTGGAAGGCGCTATAATACGCCTTTTAAATTCACAGCGAAACCGGATAAGCTATCGATTACGTTGACATTTTACAGACTAGAACGACTAACAGGCACGACTAACAGGTTAATCCAATACCCTATGAGCAGCAGCGACGCAGGTAATACATCTAACTTTATCCGTAAGATTATTCAGGATGACATCAACAACAATACTCATGGTGGCAAGGTGCAAACACGCTTCCCGCCTGAGCCTAACGGCTACTTGCATATAGGCCATGCGATGTCGATCTGCGTTAACTTCGGTTTGGCGCAAGAGTTCGGCGGCCAGTGTAATCTGCGCTTTGATGACACTAACCCCTCCAAGGAAGAGCAGGAGTATGTCGATGCCATCAAAGAAGATGTGCGCTGGCTGGGTTATCAATGGGCCGGCGAGGTGCGCTATGCCTCGGATTACTTTGATACCTTCTATGAGTGGGCGATTCAGCTGATTAAAGACGGCAAAGCTTATGTCTGCGATTTGAGCGCCGAGCAAGCCAGTGAGTATCGTGGTTGGGCGACCAAGCCCGGTAAAGATAGCCCCTATCGAGAGCGTGGTGTTGAAGAGAATCTTGAGCTACTGGGGGGCATGA
>JAUXDF010000128.1 GCA_030618505.1 Spongiibacteraceae bacterium
GGGGGGGGCACATCAATGCCATTAACTTAGCAACGATAAGCACCTTGTAGCCTGGATTGAGCTTGCGAAATCCGAAAATGAATCCAATAATCCCCTTGATTTCGCAAGCTCAATCACGGCTACGGGCCTAAGAATATCCTTAAGTTTAAGAATCGAAGCACTTTGTTTTGGAATAGCATAGAATTCACCAAAATCCAATTTTGGTGCTTAAGGCGCCTCGTTAGTTTCATCAACCAGTATATAAAAAGTAAGCTACCTAATATGGAAGAACAAGAGAGAGAGATTCAAGCCCTTATAAGACTACATACCGGTTTAGAGAGACTAGGTCCAGGTGACGCAAACTTATCAGATCATATTCTTTCTCTGCTGATTGAAGAGTTACCCGCAAATCCACGCATAGCTGATATCGGTTGCGGTACGGGTGCGGGAACATTGTTTCTGGCCGATAAATTTAAGTCGAAGATACGAGCAGTAGACTTCTCGCGAGAATTTCTTAATGAACTGACAAGTCGAGCAAAACAGCGAGGACTTGAACATTTAGTAGAAACGATCGAATGCGACATGGGGAACCTAGACTGGAAACCTGGAACCATTGATTTTCTTTGGTCCGAGGGAGCCGCTTATAATTTAACATTTAAAGGCGCACTGAAAGCCTGGAGACCATTGATGGCGGATAATGGAATCGCTGTCATTTCGGAGTTAAGCTATTTCACAAGTGAAGCTCCGGAGCCCGTACGAGATTATTGGCAAAATGCCTACCCTGCCATCGGCACCGAATCAGAAAACTCAAATCATGCAAACTCATCGGGATTTGAGATTTTAGGAATTCATCGATTGCCTTCGCAGGCTTGGTGGGATAGTTACTATGGCCCACTTAGAAAAAACATAGAGTCTTTCAGGCACCTGGAAGACAATGCCATGCAATCCGTTATTAAGGAAATAGAAGAAGAAATGACGCTCTTTAAAGAGCATGAGAAGCATTACGGGTATTCCTATTACCTTATGAAAGCTTTGTAGTGCAACTACGCTAACAAAAGAAAAATCATTCGCCTTTTGACAAAAATAGAGGGGCAGAAAATATGAGCAAACCACATAAAGTAATAAGCAGCCCCACTCTATAGACAGGAAAGTTATCAGCCGAGCGAATTTGACTTACTTCAACTTACCAAGAACCTTATCAATTTCTTCCCACAGTGCCACATAGGCTTTGTTTGCAGGCGAGCTTCGTTCAAAGGTTGCAAGCGGAGCTTGGTGCAAGCCCATTTTCTCAACGGCAGAGGCATAGGGAATGAGTGTTTTGAAAAATATCGTATTCTTTTTCTCACAATACTCATGATAAATTTCATCATGCATTTTTTTGCGCCGATCCATCATTGAAAAGAACGCTCTCACTTTGATTGTGGTCTTGAGTTCCTTACGGATATGTTCACGCAGCTGCTTTAAAGTACGAATAGATAACACAGTAGGAATCGTTGGAATCAACAATAAATCGGTGGCATTTAAAAGGCTTTCTGTTGACTGGGTCAAATTAGGCGGGCAATCAACAATAATGTAATCGTAGGCTTTTGCCAGCGGTTTTAACAACTTACCAATAAACTGCTTGGGGCTGCGGGCCTTGTGAAGCTCAATATCCATCTGACGATAGGAGTAATCGGCTGGCAATATATCGAGGTTTTCGTAGGCCGTGGACTTGACCACAGCAACTACCCTCCCCTTCTCTTTCACCATGGCCTTCAGGCCGCCTTTAATATCCGTTTTTGATTTCAGATAAAAACTGGAAGCACCTTGCGGATCCATATCCCATAGAAGCGTTTTGCCTTTTTGTGCACACAAATAAGCGAAGTTAACCGCCGATGAGCTCTTACCAACACCACCTTTAATATTATAAACCGCAATTATTTTTGCCATATCTCCCCCTATATCATTCTTTTTTTATAGTTTCCTTACGACTATCTAGTAAGTTATAGCAGATTAAGCGCTAACTGACTGGTTTTTTATTTTCAAACCAACATAATAGGGGGCTGGTTTGGGCTGTTAATGCGAACCTGCAAATGAAGGTCATCAATAACAAGTGGAGACTGTAGATGAAAATCGGTATTCCTAAAGAGATTCACCCGGGGGAACAGCGCGTTGCCGCAACGCCTGATTCTATAATAAAACTAATAAAGCTGGGCTTTGAGGTCAGTGTTGAAACAAACGCAGGTGCTAATGCAGCGCTATCTGATGCAGCCTACCTTGAATCTGGCGCCACCATCGTCAACGACATTAAGGCTCTTTGGGATGATAGCGACATTATTCTTAAAGTCAGATCGCCAGAAAAACACCCTCAGCTTGATGTTGACGAAATAGACTTGCTACACGAAGGGCAAAACCTGATTTGCTTTATTCAGCCAGCGCAAAACCAGGAACTTCTGGAACGACTGGCAGCGAAGAAAATTACCGTGCAAGCTATTGATGCGGTACCCCGTATTTCCCGTGCCCAGAAGATGGATGCATTAAGTTCGATGGCCAACATCGCCGGTTACCGCGCCATTATGGAAGCAGCCCATGTATTTGGCCGCTTTTTTACCGGACAAATCACCGCCGCCGGTCGTGTCCCACCCGCCAAAGTAATGGTTATCGGCGCGGGCGTTGCGGGTCTTTCCGCTGTGGGCACCGCCAATAGCCTCGGCGCGATAGTCCGTGCCTTTGATACTCGCCCGGAGGTTAAAGAGCAAGTCGAAAGTATGGGCGCAGAATTTCTCGAGCTTGAATTTGAAGAAGATGGCTCAGGTGAAGGCGGTTATGCCAAAGTGATGTCCAAGGAGTTTATCGATGCTGAGATGGCGCTCTTTAAAGAGCAGGCAGCAGAAGTCGATATTATTGTTACCACCGCTCTGATTCCTGGCAAACCGGCTCCCAAACTCATTACCACAGAAATGGTCAAGGTAATGAAAGAAGGCAGTGTCGTAGTCGATCTCGCCGCTGAAAACGGCGGCAACTGTGAACTGACTGAAAAAAATAAAGCAGTGGTCAAAAATGGCGTCACCATAATCGGTTATACCGATCTGCCCAGCCGCCTGCCAACTCAATCAAGTCAACTCTACTCTTCCAACCTTGTTCACCTTCTCTCTGATATGTGTAAGGACGAAGGTTTCAAAGTCGACATGGAAGACGATGTAATACGGGGTGCCACGGTGGTTCATCAGGGTGAAGTTTCCTGGCCGCCGCCACCACTCAAAGTACCCGCTATTGCCAAACCACAGCAAACAGCAGAACCGATAAAACCCAAAGAAGAAGATACAGGCCCGAAAAAGCTAAATCTGCCGGTGTTAATCGGTGCAGCAGCTATTTTCATGGGGATTGGCTATGCTTCTCCTCCGGATTTTCTTTCGCATTTTATCGTTTTTGTGCTGGCCTGCTTTATTGGTTATCAAGTTGTCTGGAACGTTACTCCTGCGCTGCACACTCCCCTAATGAGTGTTACCAACGCGATTAGCGGCATTATCGTTATCGGTGCCATACTACAAATTTCCGGCCCCATTGACAGCCCTGTGACCATACTGGCAGCTATCGCAGTACTCATAGCTTCAATCAATATTGGTGGCGGTTTCGCCGTTACTCAACGCATGCTTCGCATGTTCCGTCGATAAAGGAGAATTAATCATGTCTACAGGCGTATTAACAGCCTCCTATATTGGAGCAAGCATTTTATTTATTTTAAGCCTCGGCGGACTGAGCAATCAGCAAACCGCTCAACGTGGCAGCACTTTTGGCATTATCGGCATGGCCGTTGCCATTATCGCCACCACCCTCAGCGATCAGATTACCGGTTACGGTGTACTGGGTTTGATGGTCATTATTGGCGGCGCGATTGGGCTATTTCTTGCCTCACGGGTTGAAATGACCCAGATGCCAGAGCTGGTTGCCATTCTTCACAGCTTCGTGGGCCTTGCCGCTGTACTGGTCGGTGTTTCCAGTTTTCTGGGAGCGGGTGAAGGAGTCAGCAATGTTTTTGCCGGACTGGCCAGCGGTTCGCAACATGCCAGTGGTGCAGCAAAGACCATCCATGATATCGAGATTTTTCTCGGCGTATTTATCGGTGGTGTTACCTTTACCGGCTCTGTGGTTGCATTTGGCAAGCTTAACGGGCGCATCTCCAGCAAACCTCTTATGCTGCCCGGACGGCACCTGCTGAACCTGGGCATTATCATTGGATCAGTCATACTTGGTGTTGTCTTTGTGCAATCGGAACACAGCTCTGCGCTGATACCGCTATTGATCATGACCGCCCTCTCCTTCGTGCTGGGTGTTCACCTGGTAATGGCCATTGGTGGTGCCGATATGCCTGTGGTTGTTTCCATGCTTAATAGCTATTCGGGCTGGGCTGCAGCGGCAACGGGCTTTATGCTGTCCAACGACCTGCTGATTATTGTCGGCGCCCTGGTGGGTAGCAGTGGAGCGATCCTGAGCTATATTATGTGTCGTGCCATGAATCGATCCTTTGTTAGCGTCATTCTAGGAGGTTTTGGCACCGGCACAGGTACCAGCTCCGCTAGCGCTGATGATGGGCCTAAAGAGTATGTGGCGACTAATGCCGATGAAGTTGCCGATATGCTCAACGATGCCAATAATGTCATTATCGTGCCAGGTTATGGCATGGCGGTGGCCCAGGCACAAAATACGGTGAATGAGATCACTCGCATACTGCGTGACAAAGGTACACAGGTTCGCTTTGGTATTCACCCGGTCGCAGGCCGACTGCCAGGCCATATGAACGTGCTGCTGGCTGAAGCCAAAGTGCCTTATGACATCGTCATGGAAATGGATGAGATCAATGAAGACTTTCCAAAAACCGATGTAGTACTGGTTATTGGTGCCAACGACATCGTTAACCCTGGAGCGGCAGAGGATACCAGTAGTCCGATCTACGGCATGCCCGTTCTTGAGGTCTGGAATGCAACGACAGCAGTAATACTCAAACGAAGCATGGCAACAGGCTATGCCGGTGTTGATAACCCGCTGTTCTATAAAGAAAATTCTCGAATGCTATTTGGTGATGCGAGAGAAAGTATGGATACGGTATTGGGGTCACTAAAGAAATAGCCTCCTTTGAACTAGTTAGTGCCTAATCAGAAACCGGAAGTTTTCGAAAATTAAGTCCGCTCCTGGCCAATGCAAATCTAGCTCCTAGGCCTTTTCAAGGCCTTTAAGTCGCAAGATTTGCGTTGGCCAGGATCTCTTTTTTGTCTAATTTCTGGATGGGCACTAGTTAGCAGGTTGGGGCGATGTGCCCTGCCTAGTATTTTGGGTAAGAGTGCAAATAAACCCAACCTGCCGACTACTACCATTGTTAACGTGAAACCAAACCACTGTTTTCAACCCTGAAAATAGCGTCAGTAGACACTTCATAAGCAGATCAACGAATAACCAAGCCTTATTCCTGAATATTCTAAAAGGACGCTTGCCGTTACAGAAATCTGGCATATGCTTAAACTGTAATCAATAGCTAAAAGGTTGAGATTTATGCAGTACCAACACTTGGATCATCATAAAGAAGTCCACGATTTACAAAGTGCTTTTGATCAATTTGATCTTGCAGATCAGGAATACTCTGAAACCCCCAGTTCTGAGACCTTTGAGCGCAGGCGCTCAGCAATGGATCTTGTGTCTGGTATGTTATTAAGTGGTGAGATCGACGACAGTCAATCGCCAATTCTGAGCTTTCTTGCCAATATCGTCGAAAGAAGCGCTAGCTCAAGCAGGTCTTTATCGTAACCATTCAGGAAAGGCACAAAGTTCGTCATTCCGGCAGTCTTTTAGCCGGAATCCAGTTTACAGAACTCTGGATCCCAGACAAGACACTTCGGGAATGACGAAAATGGTGGGTTCAGAGTGCTTATTTCATTATGCTGAATAATTACTCTATATCCAGTTAAGCCACCCACAAACTCTTTTCATTGCCTTCCCGACAAAGAAGGGTGGATCCAGTTATGACTGGATTCCTGCCTTCGCAGGAGGAGCACCTCGCTCGATAGGTTTTCATTTCCTCCACCTTGTACGTCTCTTCATCCAATAGGTTTCCGAAAGGTTTAGGCCTTTGCCAATAATTCACCCACTAAAAGTATTAGAAAGGCTTAACATGCATTAAGCCAATGATGCCAATTACTAGCAGACACTGAATTACCGCAAAGGCCATAAGCGGACTTGCTCCCTGTCCATTTTCTTCGCTGTAGCTAAGCTGCAGTGGCTTTACCTTACCCACTGCAATTTTACTCTGTATAAACACGGCCACCAGAGCTAACCAAGGCCAAAGGGATACTAAGGGCCAGGGACCCATCATCAGAACCACCAGTCCACTAAGGGCAATTAAACCCGTGAGTGCTGTTTCTACAATACGAGTAACTTTGGAGATACTTAAGCACCGCGCGCCCGGGCTTATTTTTAATACTACAGCTAAGAGCAAAGAGACCAGGGTGGATAAAAACAATAGATATGCCAGGCCACTATGGCCGTGAGATAAAGCGTTATACATAAAACTACCTTTTATAAAATAGTAAACGAGAGCACATTCGCACCAATAAAGTACCCTCCCTGCACAAGCAGTTTAATTAGTGCCTAACCAGAAACCGGAAATTTTCGAAAATTAAGTCCGCTCCTGGCCAACGAAAATCTAGCTCCTAGTCCTTTTCAAGGCCTTTAAGTCGCAAGATTTGCGTTGGCCAGGATCTCTTTGTCTAATTTCTGGATGGGCACTAATTAGCTATTGAGCGGATGGGACCAGGGTTTTTAATGTATCCACTGCATGTACCGGCGCATCAGCTCCAGACATCAGTGGTGCTATAGACGAATACACCAGCTGTTGCTTGGCCAAAGGACTTTTACCCTCAAATACAGCAGAGATGACGGTAATACTAAAATGCCGTCCGCTGCTAATAATCTCTGTTTTCGCATCAGGAATGGCTTTCTCAATATGCGCTTTAATTTGTTCATCAATGCTCATGCATTTTTCTCCAAAGAGGGATTTATGTTATGGGGTTTAGATATAGGGGGTTTAATGAAAATGTTAAATCGTAATCAACTAAACGATCAGCAACTTCTTTAAAAAGCAGTTACTGCGAACTATTATTCCGAGGATTTATTCTGCCGCATCAGACTGAAAAACTTTCACCACAACCGCATTCAGCGGAGGCGTTTGGGTTAATAAATTTTATGCTTTGGTTCAAACCTTCGGTAACGTAATCAATTTGTGTACCCAGTAGATAGCGTAGGGCGCCTTTGGCAACATACACATTAACTCCATCTTCAACGACTATTTGGCTATCATCGCCCTCAGGCTGATCAATAAAATCCAGCACATATTTAAACCCATTACAGCCACTTTCTTTCACCGATAAGCGAAGCCCCATGCAGTTTCGACTTTGCATCTGCTGGCGCAAATAAGCACCGGCCTTTTTCGTCATGGTGATTGCCGGTTTATTGGGATCAATGGTTTTAACGGTCATCATCAAGATATCCGACTATTTTACTAAGGTATTAATTGCAGGAAGTATAAACTGACATGATTTGAAAAGCCATCATTAGCTCGGAGAACAAAAAAGAGGATGAACCTTGCGGCGCATCCCCTTCCTCTAAATCGCTTTCTTACTGCGCTAAATGCTTACGCAGACAGTGCTTCCTGAATCACAGGCATCAACTGCTTCTTTCTTGAGATTAAACCCGGCAGTAGCATCCAATTATCAAGCGCGGCTTCACCATAAGCCTGCCCGGCAAGCTCAGCTTCAGCGCCGGAGTAAACCACCAGATGAGACTGCTTGCCTTTGGTATCAACGATAGCAAAGAAGATAAAATCCAGACCCTGCTTGGCTTTTTCACCTTCCATTTCTTTTAAGAAATCAGCTTGGCGCTCAATCAACTGCTCGGGCCTCAGGGTTTCAGCAACACCGTAACCCACTTTTTTACCGTTAATTTC
>JAUXDF010000203.1 GCA_030618505.1 Spongiibacteraceae bacterium
GCTCGTCGAAGGCGCCCCGGGACTGGCAAAAACCAAGGCAATAAAAACCTTGGCCGATGGAATTGAAGCCGAATTTCATCGTATTCAGTTCACCCCGGATTTGCTTCCCAGCGATGTTACCGGCACCGAAATTTACCGCCCGGAAGACGGCAGCTTTCAATTTCAGCGCGGCCCTATCTTCCATAACCTGGTATTGGCCGATGAAATAAACCGCGCACCAGCCAAAGTACAGTCTGCACTACTTGAGGCAATGGGCGAGCGCCAGGTCAGTATTGGTCGCGAAACCTATCCGCTACCCGAACTTTTTCTGGTGATGGCCACCCAAAACCCCATCGAGCAAGAAGGCACCTACCCTCTGCCCGAAGCACAGCTTGATCGCTTTTTGATGCATATTGAAGTGGACTACCCTTCAATTGAAGCCGAAAGAGAGATTCTCAAACTGGTGCGCGCAGAAGCACAAAAGCAACACAACATTGAAGCAATAACACCCTTGAGCCAAGCAGACTTAATGGACGCTCGACAACAGGTACTGGCGATACATATGAGCAGTAACGTCGAGGAATACATTGTTCAACTGATTATGGCCACTCGAGAGCCCTCGACTTACGACCCAGAGCTTGCTAGCTGGCTGGAATACGGTGCCAGCCCACGTGGCACCATTGCACTCGATAGATGTGCCAGGGCCTACGCCTGGTTGCGCGGCAAGGATTTTGTCAGCCCCGATGATGTGCAGTCGGTAATCCACGATGTCTTGCGCCACCGCCTGATTCTCAGCTTTGAGGCCGAGGCCGGCGGTATCAGCCCGAACCAGGTTATCGACACCCTGTTAAAACACGTTCCCGTCGCCTAGAGGGAAGCTAAATTATGCAAAGCAAGACTGCAGCAAAGGGGCTGGCGCCAGGCAGCGGTGCCTATAGCGAAATCGAAGATCTAATCGCTTTGCGTCATGCCGCCAAGGATTTAAAACTCAGCATACAACGCCGAGCGCTTAGCGCACTGGCCGGACCAAATCGTGCCAATTTTCGCGGTCGTGGTATCGACTTTGAAGAAGTACGCCTCTATCAACCCGGTGACGATATTCGCAGCATTGACTGGCGCGTTACCGCACGCTCCGGAAAACCTCATACAAAACTGTTTCGCGAAGAACGCGAGCGCCCTACGCTACTAATGATCGATCAACGTGTCAGCATGTTTTTCGGCAGTCAGTGCTGCTTTAAATCAGTTCTAGCTGCACGACTGGGAGCGCTGCTTGCCTGGGCAGCGCTATCCAATGGTGATCGTGTGGGCGGACTGGTTTTTAACGATCAACAACACCAGGAGGTTCGCCCGAGGCGTAGCCGTAACGCTGTTTTGCAGTTGATTAGCCAGAGCCATCACTACAATCATCTTTTGAAGAAAGAGCAGCTCGACACCGATATTACGCTAAACCTTAACGACATTGCCACCGACCTGCTCCGTATCGCTAAACCCGGAAGCGCTATCTTTTTTATCAGTGACCTGAAGGGTTTTGATGAAGAAACTGAAAAACTGTTTTTTCATATCTCCCGCCACAATGATATGACCGTATTGTTTCCCTACGACGAGCTTGAAAACAAACTGCCAGCGCGGGGCTATTACAATTTCTCCAATGGCCAGCGGCGCTTTCGACTGTTTACCGGTGACAAGCAACTCCGCCAACGTTATGAGCAACACTTCTCTGACCGTTATCAACATTTGCAAGATCGACTGGGCCGCCAGGGAATTGCCTTAATACCCGTTGCTACCCACGACTCACCGCTAGCCACCCTGCAACACTATTTTGGCAGACGCTAGGAGAAAAAAGATTTAATGGAACAGCAACTGCCACTCAAAGACATTCACCTACCCGATGCAATAAGTTGGTGGCCACCAGCGCTCGGCTGGTGGATATTAGTACCTTGCGTAATTGCACTAATTGCCGCTTTGCTATGGTGGTCTATCCGTAGAATCAAACAAGGCCAATACCGCCGCTGCGCCCTTAAAGAACTGGAACAACAACAGGCTCGCTATAAGGAGCACGGCGATACTCTTCAATATATTAGCCAACTCAATCAACTGCTACGCCGCGTAGCCCTGCAATGCTATGGACGAAATGTCGTAGCACAGCTAACCGGGGAGACCTGGCTTGCCTTTCTACAACAGCACTGCTCAGCCAAACAGTTTGATACTGATACAGCAACAAAACTGATTAATGCCGCCTATAGGGCCGAGCCTGAGATTGCAATTGATGCCAGCACACAACTAACCCGATTGTGGATAAAAACACACCGGAGGCCAGCATGATCGAATTTAACTGGCCCTGGTTATTACTAGCCCTCCCCTTACCACTACTGGTCTATCGTTTTTTACCCGCAGCCAGCCAGGAAGAATCAGCCCTGCGAGTACCCTTTTTTAGCCAGATTGCCGACGAAACCGCCACCAAGGAAAATCGTGGGCACCGTAGCAAAACCACACTGATACTACTCATTACCTGCTGGATCGCCTTAATCATTGCCGCAAGCCGTCCGATGTGGATCGGAGATGCCATTGAGCTGCCCACTTCAGGTCGTGATCTAATGTTGGCAGTCGACATCTCCGAGAGCATGGAGCTTAAGGATATGAAAATTCAAAACCAGCCCGTACCACGCATCCTGCTGGTAAAAAAAGTCGTCGGTGAATTTACCCAGCGACGCAAAGGCGACCGCTTGGGCATGATACTGTTTGGCACCCAAGCCTACTTGCAAGCTCCCTTGACCTTTGATTTGATAACCGTTCACAAATTACTGATGGAAGCACAAATCGGTTTTGCCGGCGGTAAAACGGCTATTGGTGATGCAATCGGCCTGGCGGTGAAGCGACTAAGAAAACGACCGGAAAACAGTCGCGTTTTAATTCTGCTTACCGACGGCGAAAATACCGCCGGAGAAGTATCTCCTCTACAGGCTGCCAAATTGGCAGCTCAGGAAAAAATCAAAATATATACCATTGGTATCGGCGCAGAGGAGATGATTCAGCCAGGAATATTCGGCTCCAACTTTGGCTCCCGCCGAGTTAACCCCTCAGCCAACCTTGATGAAAAAACACTGACAACGATTGCTCAAAGCACCGGAGGTCAATATTTTCGTGCAAGAGACCAGCAGGAGCTGGAAAACATTTATCAGGCGCTCGATCAGTTAGAGCCTATAGAACAGCAGGCCGAACTGTTTCGTCCGATCAAAGCCTTGTTCTTCTGGCCATTGGCTATCGCTTTTATCAGCAGTTTATTGCTCACACTACTATCAATACCCTGGCAACAATTATTGCCTTCACAGGAGCTGCGCGACTAATACATGATGTGGATAAATAAGACATGATGTGGGAAAACCTATTGACACAATTCCACTTTCTACGCCCCGAATGGTTTTGGGCGCTAATACCCTCTGCATTATTTTTTGCATTGCTATGGCGCCTGCAACAACAAAACAGCAATTGGATGACGACCATCTCCGCAGAGCTTCTTCCCCACCTGCTTGATGAAGGCTCTCAACAAAAACGCCACCATATTGTGATCATTATTTTATTTGCCTGGTTAATCACAATAATTGCATTGGCGGGACCAACATGGAGCAAGCTCCCCCAGCCTGTGCACCAGCGAGAGGATGCATTAGTCATTATTATGGACCTTTCCCTCTCGCTGTATGCCACTGACCTGAAACCCTCGCGACTGATTTACGCACAACGCAAGCTGACGGATATTCTACATTCGAGAAAAGAGGGGCAAACCGCGCTCATTGTCTACTCAGGTGATGCCCATGTGGTTAGCCCGCTGACCGATGACACAGCAACCATCATCGCGATGGTGCCAGCATTGGCCCCGAACATCATGCCAAGTTACGGCAGCAACGCGATTGCTGGGGCCGAGACAGCGCTTAAACTGATGAAGGATGCTGGAGTTGCCCACGCCAGAATTTTGTTAATCACCGATGAACTGCTGGAAAAGGACCTCAAACCAGTAGCCAGCCTTTTTGCTGGCGATAATACTGATTTAGCCATTCTAGGTATTGGCACCAAAGACGGCGCACCGATACCCACCCGCGAAGGTGGCTTTCTAAAAGATAACAACGGCGGCATCGTTGTCGCACAACTCAACACCGGCACACTGCAATCGCTGGCCAACAAAACCGGCGGGCGCTACATACTCTCAAGCATCAGTGATCAGGATATAAAATTCCTGCTGCCTGACACCGTATTTAAGGGGAACACGCGTCAAATCGAACGCGAGTTTGATATCTGGCAGGAACAGGGGCACTGGCTAGTATTGCTGTTATTGCCTATTATGCTGCTCAGTTTTCGCCGGGGCTGGCTACTCAGTCTGTTCTTCGCCTTTTCGATTGTTCCAGACAGAGCTGAGGCATTTGAGTGGCAGGACCTGTGGCAAAATAAAAATCAGCGTGGAGAGAAAGCGTTTAATAAGGGCGATCATCAACAAGCGGCAGAACTGTTCAAATCGCAAGACTGGCGTGCCAGTGCTCAATATCGGGCGGGTGATTATCAGGCGGCCGCACAATCCTATGGTTTAAACGACAACGCACAATCCAACTACAATCGTGGCAATGCCCTGGCCAAAGCAGGCCAGATCGATCCAGCGATAAAAGCCTATGAACGCGCACTCGAACTGGACCCGCAGATGAGTGATGCTATCGAGAATAAAGCTCTGCTGGAGCAAATGAAACAAGAGCAGGAAAGTCAGGATCAGGATCAACAACAAAACGAAGACTCTGAGCAATCATCGCAGGATGAACAAAACCAGTCACAACAAAACTCAGATCAATCTAAGGAGAAGTCTGAAGACCAATCTTCACAAGAGCAACAGTCTGACCAGAATCAACAATCACAAAGTGATGAGCAACAAAACTCGGAACAAGATTCAGAACAGCAAGCGCAACAATCTGAAGATGAAAAACGCCAGCAACAGGAAAATCAAGATAAGGATCCAACGGACGCCGAATCAGAGCAGCAGTCCCAAGCCCAACAAAGTGAGCAAGAACCACTGGACACTGAACAACAACAGGCGCTAGAACAGTGGCTGAGGCGAGTTCCCGATGACCCCGGCGGATTACTGCGCCGAAAGTTTGATTATCAATATCGACAAAACATGCAGAAAAACGGCACAAGCAATAATTCAGGACAACAAATCTGGTGATGAAAAAACTATACCTAAACACCGCGCAAATAATGCATCTACCCAGCAACTCCATGCACGCATTACTATTGCTGATCGCACTGTTGCTGTTACTACCACTATCGGCTTTCGCCAACCCCACGGCGAAAGTGGACAGAAACCGAATTGGCCTTGATGAAACCTTTCGCCTAACGATCAGTACCAACACCTCCTCCTTCTTTGGCGGTGGCCCCGACCTTTCCGTGCTTAATCAGGATTTTAAAGTGCTTGGCAAAAACCAAAGCAGCCGGCACTCGATTATCAACGGCCGCTCGGAATCAACCACGGAATGGAAGATCAGCCTGATGGCCAAGCGAGTGGGCAATATCGTGATCCCTCCCATCAAAGTGAATGACGAGAAAACCGCACCAATCGTAATGAAAGTCAGCAAGATGGCCCCCTCTAGTGCCGCGCAAGGTAACAAGATTTACGCTGAAGCGGAATTTGATCAGCAAGATGCCTATGTGCAATCACAACTGATTTTCACCCTGCGCCTGATCAGTGCGGTTAATCTGGTTAACCTTAACGTCGAAACACCCCAAATCCCCCAAGCCTTTGTTGAAAAACTCTCCGACAGCACCTATGAAAAAACCATCAACGGCCAACACTTTGGCGTCTACGAAATCAAATACGCCATCTTTCCTCAAACCAGCGGAGAGCTGAGCATTCCGCCGGTATTGTTCAGTGGCGCTGTGCCCCTGCGGCGCAATCGATCAGTCTTTGACCCTTTTAACGATCGAGGTAAGGCAGTCCGTTTGCGCAGCCCGGAGGCTAACATCACCATAAAGGAGAAAGCGCCAGGCTTTAGTGGCTCTCACTGGTTGCCAGGCAAACGTATTCAACTGGAAGAAAGCTGGAGTAAAACACCCGATCAACTGCAGGTGGGCGAATCAATTACCCGCACCGTTAAAATGACTGCTATTGGATTAATGGCCGAACAGTTGCCACCGATCAGCACGCTCTCCCCCCC
>JAUXDF010000018.1 GCA_030618505.1 Spongiibacteraceae bacterium
GATCCCAGCCGCGATCGGCCCTCCCAGTTTGCGGGTATTCGCACTGATATGGATTTGAATATTGTCGGTGAACCCTTGATGATCTACTGCAAGCCTACGGCAGATATTTTGCCTCACCCAGAGGCTTGCCTGATCACGGGTATTACACCCCAGCAGGCTTTTGCCGAGGGCCTTAGTGAGCAAGAGTTTATTGGCCAGATTCATCAGCAGTTATCACAGCCGGGAACCTGTGGGGTGGGCTACAACAGCTTGCGCTTTGATGATGAAATTACCCGCTTTACACTGTATCGTAATTTTCATGACCCCTACGCCCGCGAATGGCAAAATGGTAATTCGCGCTGGGATATTATCGATATGGTGCGCTTGTGTTATGCCCTGCGACCGCAGGGAATTAACTGGCCGCAACATGCAGATGGCAAACCGAGCTTTCGACTGGAGGATCTCACCAAGGCAAATGGCATTGGACACGAGGCCGCTCACGATGCTCTTTCTGATGTCTATGCCACGATTGCTGTTGCGAAGTTAATCAAGGAGAAACAACCAAAGCTTTATGACTTTGTGCTCAACAATCGTAACAAACACCAGTTGGCCAAACAGTTAAACGTAGCGGCAAAAAAACCACTTTTGCATGTCTCCTCCAAGTTTTCCTCTGATCATGGTTGTGCCGCTATTGTGATGCCGCTGGCTTTGCATCCGAGTAATAAAAATGGTGTGCTGGTGTATGATCTCAGTGCGGATCCCCAGGCTTTGCTGGAGCTCGATGCTGAAACTATACGCGAGCGAATTTTCACGCCTAATAGCCAGTTGCCTGAGGGTGTTGAGCGTATCGCGCTAAAAACGATTCATCTTAATCGCTGCCCGATAGTTGCGCCGGTAAAAATGCTTGATGCGGCCAGTGCCGAGCGTTTAAAGATTGATACCGCTTTGTGTCGAGCGCACTACGACCGTCTGCTAAAAGCCGCTGATCTGGCTAACAAGGTGCAAGAGGTGTTTGCCTCCTCAAACCTGCCTGAGATTAAAGACCCGGATCGAATGCTTTATAGTGGTGGTTTCGCCAGTGATAATGATAAAGCCTGTATGGCGCATATTCGTAGCGCCAGTGCCGAAGATTTGGCGAGCAAGACTTTTGTGTTTGAGGATGCCCGCTTTGATGAGTTGTTATTTCGTTACCGGGCACGAAACTTTCCGCAAAGCCTATCCTCTGAAGAACAGCTGCAGTGGCAGGAGTTTTGTTATCAACGTCTGAGCGATGAAAGCATGGAGGCGGGTATTACCCTGGAGAGTTTTCAAGAGCGTATTGACGAGTTGCTGGAAGCGCAACCGAGTGAAAATAAGCGTAAAATATTGGAGCAACTGCTGGACTGGGGAGATCAGTTACTGGCCTGAATAATGCGCAATTCGTAGGGTGCGGCCCCCGCACCATTTGGCCTTGGGTTTCGAGAGCATTGGTGCGGAAGCCGCACCCTACCAAGTTTACAGCCGCAAACCCGCACAGGAACAACGATACAAAACATGCAAAAAGACACCAAAAAGATTGTCGGACTAAAACCCCTTATTGGCTACTTGCGCCCCTACAGTAAGCAGATTATCGCTGCACTGATCGCCTTGACCTTTACCGCCGGCATCACACTTTCCCTCGGGCAGGGTATTCGCATTCTGGTCGATCAGGGTTTTTCAGGCTCTCCCGAGGATTTAAATTATGCTGTTAGTATTTTTCTGGTCTTGGCAGTTTTATTGGCGCTAGGCACCTTTGTGCGTTTTTTTCTGGTCTCCTGGATAGGCGAGCGAGTTTGTGCCGATCTTCGCAAAGCAGTCTTTAATCACGTAGTAGGTTTACACCCGAGCTTTTTTGAAAGTAATGGCAGTGGTGAAATTCAGTCGCGTATTACCACTGATACCACTTTGCTACAAAGTGTGATTGGCTCATCGGTCTCCATTGCCCTGCGCAATATTTTAATGTTTATCGGTGGTGTTATCTGGTTGTTGATTACCAATGTTAAATTGACTGCTATTGTTTTAATCAGTGTGCCGCTGGTGTTGGTACCAATAATTTTCTTTGGTCGGCGGGTGCGTAAACTCTCGCGCAGCAGTCAGGATCGGGTGGCTGATGCGGGTAGTTATGTGGGAGAAGCTTTGCGCAATATTAAAACGGTGCAGGCTTTTAATCATCAGGCGGCGGATCGCCAGCGTTTTGATCAATATGCTGAAGATGCTTTTAATGTGGCAGTGCGCCGTATTACTCAGCGCTCCTGGTTAAGCACCATTGCGATTACCTTGGTGCTGGGATCCATTGGTGGCATGATCTGGGTCGGTGGCAATGATGTCGTTAAGGGTGTGATGAGCGCAGGCGAGCTGGCCGCTTTTTTGTTTTATGCGATGATGGTGGCCGTCTCTGTTGCCGCTGTCAGTGAAGTTATTGGCGAGCTGCAACGGGCAGCAGGTGCGACCGAAAGGCTAATGGAATTGCTGGCGGCAGATAATCTCATTAGCGCCCCAGCCCAGCCTGCACTTTTGCCCGAACCCCTGCGCGGCCAGCTGGAGCTGCAAAATATTCATTTTTGTTATCCTTCGCGGCCCCAGCAACCGGCGGTAGATAATCTGGCTTTATCCATTCCCGCTGGCAGTAGTATGGCCTTGGTGGGCGCTTCCGGGGCGGGAAAATCTACTTTGTTTGATTTAATTCTTCGTTTTTATGACCCGCAATCGGGCGGTATTCTTTTTGATGGTGTGGATATCAGCTTGCTCGACCCACAGGTGCTGCGCCAGCATATTGCTATTGTTCCCCAGCAGCCGGTATTGTTTTCAGGTAATGTCTGGGACAATATTCGTTACGGCAGGCCTGATGCCAGTGATGAAGAGGTAAAAGCTGCTGCCAAGGCCGCTTATGCTGCAGAGTTTATTAAAACACTACCTCAGGCATATGATAGCGATCTTGGAGAGGGCGGTGTGCGTCTATCAGGTGGTCAGCGCCAACGTATTGCCATTGCTCGTGCGGTGCTGAAAGACCCGGAAATATTATTGCTTGATGAGGCGACCAGTGCGCTGGATGCCGAGAGTGAATATATGGTGCAGCAGGCCCTGGAAGAGCTAATGAAAAACCGTACTACCCTGGTCATTGCCCATCGCCTGGCGACTGTTATCAATGTTGATAACATCGCAGTGATGGAGCGAGGGCGGGTGGTGGAGATGGGAAGTCATAGCGAACTGCTGGGTAAATCACCGCTGTATGCTCGTTGGGCAAAGTTGCAGTTTGACGAGACAGCATTGATTGGCGATAAAATTTGAGCGGCTGATTAAATTAACAATATGGATGGTGCATAGTAGGGTGCACCTAAAACAGGGCACAAGCGGCTCCCGCATCGTTTATGCCTTGAAAGCTACAGCCAAGCATTAATTAAATATTTAGATATTGATTAAGAAAAAATAAAGGTGGAGAAAAAACATGGGATTTCGAGGAAGTCATATTTTATCCATTACCCAATTTGAACGCGCTGAGATTGAACATATTTTTTCGGTGGCTGATCGTATGGAGCCCTATGCGCACCGCCAGCGTGCCAGCAAGGTGTTGGATGGCGCAATTTTGGGCAATATGTTTTTTGAGCCCAGCACTCGTACGCGTGTCAGCTTTGGTTGCGCTTTTAATTTGCTCGGAGGAGAGGTGCGAGAGACCACAGGAATAAAGAACTCGGCGATTGCCAAAGGAGAATCACTCTACGATACCGCACGAGTTCTCAGTGGTTATAGTGATGCAATCGTGATGCGCCACCCGGAGTCTGGTTCGGTGGCAGAATTTGCTGCCGCCAGTCGAGTGCCGGTGATCAATGGCGGGGACGGCGCTAATGAGCACCCTACTCAGGCACTGCTCGATCTGTACACGATAAAAAAAGAATTGCTTAGTCATGACAGGACTGTTGATGGTTTGCGTATTGCCATGATTGGAGATCTTAAATATGGCCGTACCGTACACTCGCTTTGTAAACTGCTTTCACTCTACGATAATATCAAGCTGGTATTGATTTCACCGAAGGAATTGCAGATGCCTGCTGAGGTAGTGGAGAATTTGCGAGAGGCCGGGCATGAGGTGGTGGTTAGTGATCAGCTGGAAGAGAATATCCAGCACCTGGATATCGTTTATTCCACACGTATTCAGGAGGAGCGTTTTAGTTCGCCTGAGGAGGCGGATTTGTACCGTGGCCGTTTTCGCTTAAACCAGACAATCTATACTAAATATTGTGAGCCCAATACTGTCATTATGCACCCGCTGCCGAGGGATTCGCGGGTGGCGGCTAATGAGCTGGATAACGATCTGAATGAGAATCCCAACCTGGCGATCTTTCGTCAGACCGATAATGGAGTATTAGTGAGAATGGCGCTTTTTGCCCTGGTGCTTGATGTGGTGGATCTGGTGGATAAATATTCCCACGATGTGCGTTGGTATGCCGGCGGGCGTTTTTAATTCGATGGAGACTTTTAGCCAAAAAGATGTCGAGCTGCTGGAAGCCAAAACGGTTTATGATGGTTACTTTCAGATAAAGACATTAAGTTTAAAGCACCGACTGTTTGCCGGCGGTTGGAGTCAAACAGTCACTCGCGAACTGTTTGAGCGTGGTGATGCGGTGGGAGTGTTGCTGTACGATGCCGATGCTGATCAGTTGGCTTTGGTGGAGCAGTTTCGCATTGGTCCTTATGTGCGTAAGGATAATCCCTGGTTGCTGGAGTTGGTTGCCGGTATTGTTGAAATGAATGAAAGTCCGCAGCAGGTGGCTGAGCGTGAAAGTGTGGAAGAGGCTGGCTGTATAATACAGGCTCTGGAGCCGATAGCCGGATATTATGCCAGCCCAGGAGCCTGTTCTGAGTATTTGAATTTATTTTGTGGCAAAGTTTGCATGGATGGCGTGGGTGGTCTTCATGGGCTTGAGCATGAGGCGGAGGATATTCGCGTTCACGTTCTCTCTTTTGAGGAGGCGATAAAAAAATTATCTCAGGGACATATAAAAAATGCACTCACCATTATTGCTTTGCAATGGTTACAGTTAAATCATGACTGGATGCAAGAAAAATGGCGAGCCTGAGGGTTTTTATTGCTCTGCTGGTGCCGGCGGATTTTTCTGCACAACTGGAGCAACAACTGCTGCCACTGCGTCAGCGTTTACGGGGGCTGCAACTGGCTTGGTTAAATAAAGAAAATTATCATTTCACGCTGGCATTTTTGGGTGAAACTGAAGTGGATAAACTCGAGGCACTTAAAACGCTGCTTGATGGTGTTGCTAGTAATCATGCGCCGATATCGCTAGAGCTTAATTGCATCGATTTTTTCCCGAACCGTAAAAAAGTAAAGGTAATTGCCGCCTTGCCACTAGCGAATAAGCAGCTTGATGCGCTGCATAGAGATACCATCGAAAAACTCCAGTGTGATGATTATTCGGTCGATCATCGAAGTTTTAAACCACACTTGACACTGAGCAGAATAAAACAAAAACAGCTGGACTTGATTAACTTGGATGATCAAGAGCTTTCTCTAAAACAAAACTTTAATGCTATAGCCTTGATGAAAAGTGAGTCTACAGCGCAGGGCATGCGTTATACGCCTCTGTACAGTAGAGAGCTGTGTAAGTAAGCGTATTTTTTAAAATAAGGTAACTATCCAGCATGATAAAATAAATACTCTGAACCCACCATTTTCGTCATCCCCGAAGTGTTTTGTCGGGGGTCCAGAGTCCTGCAAGCTGGATTCCGGCCAAAAGACTGCCGGAATGACGAACTTTGTGTATTTGCTGAATAAGTTACAAAATAAGCGGAGATATCTTTTTGTCTGAACCTTTGCCTGAGCCGCAAGCAAAAAAATCCACCAGTCTATTGCGCTCCAGCGCTGTGGTCGGTGTGATGACGATGTTGTCGCGAGTGTTGGGTTTGATTCGCGATATCGTACTGGCCGGTTTTATTGGTGCCAATGCCAATGCTGATGCCTTTTTTATTGCCTTTAAAGTGCCGCAGTTTTTACGGCGGCTGTTTGCCGAAGGTGCTTTTTCGCAAGCTTTTGTGCCGGTACTGTCTGAATACCAAAGCATGCGAAGTTTTGCTGATGTTAAAGCCTTAGTTGATCGAGTGGCGGGTGTGCTGGGACTGTCGCTGATTACGGTGACTGGTGTTGCGGTGATTGGCGCTCCGGTGTTAACAGCTTTGTTCGCTCCCGGTTTTGTCTCCCAGCCCTATAAATATCAACTGACCAGCGAGATGATTCGTATCACCTTTCCCTATTTGTTTTTGATTTCCATGACTGGTTTTTCTGGAGCAATATTAAATAGTTATGGGCGCTTTGCTGTGCCTGCTATTACGCCGATTTTTTTGAACCTGAGTTTGATCAGTTCAGCCATCTGGATCTCTCCTTATTTTTCAGAACCTGTGTTTGCACTGGCATGGGGTGTAATGATTGCCGGGGTCTTGCAGCTGGCCTTTCAGGTGCCCTTTTTACATCAGCTGAAGTTACTGCCAAAACCGGTTCTTGATACCCGTGATGAGGGGGTGCGTCGTATTATGACGCTGATGTTGCCGGCTTTGTTCGGTGTATCAGTGAGTCAGATCAACCTGCTTTTTGATACGGTGCTGGCCTCTTTTTTACCCACCGGTAGCGTCTCCTGGTTGTATTATTCTGATCGTTTGGCGGAGCTGCCATTAGGTGTTTTTGGTATTGCGCTGGCGACGGTGATATTGCCAAGCCTGTCTCGAAAACATGCGGAAAAATCCGCTGAGCATTTTTCGACAACCCTCGATTGGGCCTTGCGTACGGTATTGTTGATCAGTCTGCCGGCCTCAATTGCTTTGATTATTCTGGCTGAGCCGATTTTGATTACGCTGTTTCATTACGGTGAACTCAGTGATCGTGATATTGCCATGTCCGCATTAAGCCTTCGGGCCTATGCCTCAGGCATCGTCGCTTTTATGTTGATCAAAGTGTTGGCTCCGGGGTATTACGCCCGTCAGGATATGAAAACGCCGGTCAAAATTGGTATTAAGGCGATGCTGGCCAATATGATTCTGAATGTCTTGTTTGTGGTGCCACTGCATTTCTATTACGGCATTGGTCATGTTGGTTTGGCGCTGGCGACGGCACTGGCTGCATTTTTAAATGCTGGACTATTATTTGTTGGGCTTTATCGTCCGGGCATTTTTGTTTTTCAGCCCGGTTTTGCCGCTTTGATACTGCGCTATATTATTGCTTTGGCGGGGATGGTGGTTGTACTGTTGTGGATGGTTGATGCCCGCGAAGTTTGGTTAGTGATAGGCTGGTGGCAGCGGGTGCAGGATTTGCTGTTGTTGTGTCTGGCGGGAGTGGCGACTTATTTTGTATTGTTGTTATTGATGGGGCTGAAAGTGTCGGCCTTTGTCGGAAAGCATTAGTTTGGCAGACCTTAGTTGGCAGGTATTAATCCCCCCATTAACCAAACCTTAACTTGTTAGTTACAAATTAAATTGTGTAAGCTATGGCCATAAAATATAGAAACCAATCAGTGAGCAGCCCTAAAATGAACGAATCTCGCCAGCAATTAATCGATACCGTATTGCAATCACCTGCCGCGGTAAAAGCCCATGACCGTAAGGCCTGGATATCCATTTTTGCCAAACAGAATGTGGTGGAAGATCCTGTTGGCTCCAAACCACATCATAACGGCGTGTTTGATCCCAAATCCGGCCGGCGTGGCAATGCTGCTCTTGAGCGTTTTTTCGATACCTTTATTGCGCCAAACGAGATTAATTTTCATGTTGATCGTGACATCGTTTGTGATACCCATGTGGTGCGCGATCTTACTATTGAAATTAAAATGTCAGAGAAAATTATCGCCCATGTACCGATGCATCTGCTTTATGAATTAAGCGAGGAAAACGGCGAGTTTAAGATCAGCCGTCTGGCAGCTCATTGGGAGCTCTGGCCGATGATTAAACAGTTGCTCAGTAAGGGGTTTGCTTGTGGGGGAGTGTTGAGTGCTTTGGGACTGCGGATGATGTCGATACAGGGTCCTGGTGGTGCTATCGGATTTATGCAAGGTTTTAAGGGGATTGGCAATCAGGGGAAGGATGCTGTGATGGCCTTTGCTGGTGCTCTGAATAACCAGCAGTTGGGCGATATGATGGGGCTTTTTTCTGGTGGCAACCGTGGTATAAATTTCCCCTATGGTGGCAAGACTTATTCCCCTGATGATATTGTCGATCAGGCTTCAGCTAAAGTGTCTTTTAAAAAATTGTTGGCGGCGGGTTATGTGATTAGTTGTAGTGTTGAATTGGAGCAGGATGGGCTGTCACACCAGGGTGTGGCACTGTTTGAATTTAATGCCAAAACAAAAAAAATAGAGGGCGTGGATTTTTACTGGGATGAGGAGGCGTAGCAGCCTTTTGGCTTTCAAGGACTGTTTATCTCACCCACATTCTTGCATCATCGACGTTATGGAATATCTCGGCATCCCAGCTACTTGTCGCTATGGCTGCTTGATAGAAGCCCGCTAGTGCCTGGGCTTTGTTATCGGTCATCACCAGTGCGACTTTGACTTTCGGCTTGGACTGCGACTCTGCTTTATCCAAGCGGCCCAATTTTGTTACCGACTTTTCTGAGTAGGCGATTTCTTCGATATCGAGAAAGTCGCAAATTTGATGTTTTACTTCGCTGAAACGAGGGTTCTTTTGGACGGCGGCATAGACCTTGTCCAGATCCTCAGGGTCAACGGCGCCATACAGTTTTATATAAACACCATTTTTTTCCCAGTTGAGTTTATATGGCATACCGCCCCCGCGTCTTATTCGTGTTTTGGAAACTCCCTTAAGGATAGGTAATAAATTGAGGTTTGCACAGTAATAGAGTGCCCTTAAGTGAATATAATTTCCCTGCTTTCTGTGCGGTAAGTTATGCACCATCGTTTCTTTGAGCAGCTACACTAAAAGGAGTCTCTTTGTTTAACGAAAAACCTTCAGATTTGAATCCGCGTTGTTTTCTTATGTCAAAAACGAAAAAAATCAAACTTGGTGTTAATAAACTGGTGCCGGGACTGTATGTTGACCTGGAGCTGTCCTGGGCTCAGCATCCGTTTTTATTTCGGCGCTTTAAGATCAAGTCTGTCGATGAAATCGCAGTGATAAAAGATCTGGGTTTAAACGAGGTCACCGTTTTTCCCGATAAAAGTAAGGCGGAGGTGCCTGAGCCTGGCGAAAAACGAGAAGTCGTTAAAGCACGGAATAAGGACGAGTTGTGGGAGAGTAAAAAGCAGCGCATCGACAATGCCGCCAAATACCGTCATAGCCGGCACAAAACCTCCAAACGCTATATGGAGCAGATTAAGCGAGTTAAAAATCTGACCAATAAGCTCAAGAGTGCGCCGGCCAATGCCATGCGCGATGCCTGGCAGGTAATTGATGAAATGGCCGAAGCCTTTGACGGCGATGGTCATGTGATGATCAATCTGGTGAACCTGGCTGATGAGCGTTTTACCGTACATCACCATAGTTTGAACGTGTCGGTATTGACCCTTAGTCTGGCCAAAGCAATGAATATCCGATCTGTTGAGCTGCGCCAATTGGGCGTTGGTGCCATTTTGCATGATATCGGCAAGGTTGCTCTGCCAACAACAGTATTGATGAAACAAACGCCGCTGAATAGTAGCGAGCAAAAATTACTGGATACCCACCCTGCCTTGGGCGGGCGGCTGGTTCAAAATGCCAAGGATATACCCGAGGAGGTGCAGCAAATCATCGAGCAGCACCATGAGTCCCTTGATGGCAGCGGATTTCCCCATGGTTTTCAAGGAGAGCAAATTAGCAAGTTGGCGCGTATTGTCGCCATTACCAATGCCTACGATAACTTGTGTAACCCCAATGACCCCAAAGCGGCGTTGACCCCTAAGGCGGCCATGGCCGTGTTATACGCAAAATATAAAAACAAGCTGGATACCGAAATCGTCCAGCGTTTTATTCAAACCATGGGTGTTTATCCACCTGGCACAGTAGTGCAGCTGTCTGATGAGAGTATCGGACTGGTGATTGCGGTTGATCATAATGCTCTGCTGCTTCCGAAAATATTACTCTATCACCCCGATGTTCCCCGTACTGAAGCACTGCATATTGACCTGAAAGAGCATAGCGATCTAAAAATAGTTGATGCGCTGAAGCCTGGCTCTTATCCGGCGCGTATCTATGAATACCTGGGGATCCGGGAGCGCCTTGGCTATTTTTACGAAACCTCGTAGGGAGTTGTCTTAATTGGCTGTTTCTTGATTATATTCGTCTAGGCAAATATAATTAGAAAATGGAAATAAATGACTACGCTAATTTGTTTAAATCGCTTTCCGAGCCCGTGCGCTTAAGGGTGCTTTACCTGCTATTGCAACGCGGTGAATTGTGCGTCTGTGATATTGTTGATGCGCTGGAGCTTTCCCAAAGTGTGGTCTCCCGCCACCTTGCTTATTTGCGTAATGGTGGTTTGTTAAATACGCGGCGCGAAGGGGTTTGGGTCTATTATCAGGTTTGTGAAAACACACCCTTTATTGCCGATTTATTAGGCCTGTTCAGCGCTGATGGCAAACAATCCAAGGCTTTAAAGTACGATCTGGAGCGTTTGGGCGCGGTGGCTAATAAAAGCTGCGGCTAATTTTTTTGCGATGATATATTCGTTTAACCGTATATACAGTTAAATGGAGGCTGGAGGACTTAAAGCGATGGCGGTGCGTATTGGTATTAATGGTTTTGGGCGTATGGGCCGGCTTGCATTGCGTGCGGCTTGGCAGTGGCCTGGATTAAGCTTTGTTAGCATTAATGAAATTGCTGGTGATGCAAAGACGGCGGCTCATCTTCTCAAATATGATTCTGTTCACGGAACGTGGGCACCGCCGGTTGAGGCTCTTGAGAGCACCATCAGCATTGATGGCCAGCGAATTGAATATTCACAGTATGCCGCCATAGCTGATGGAGATTGGCGGGCTTGTGATATTGTGATTGAGTGTAGCGGAAAATTTAAAACCCCAGATGCGCTTGCGGCTTATTTTGATCAGGGGGTAAAAAAGGTAGTGGTGTCTGCTCCGGTAAAAGGGACGGCACTGAATGTGGTGATGGGGGTTAATGACCACCTTTATCAGGCGGACCAGCATCATATCGTCAGCGCGGCATCTTGTACCACCAATTGTATTGCACCGGTGGTGGATGTGATTCACAAAGAGTTTGGCATCAAGCACGGCTGCATTACTACCATTCACGATATCACTAATACGCAATCTATTTTGGATGAATATCACGCGGATTTGCGCCGGGCTCGCGCCAGTAGTCTGTCGCTGATTCCCACCAGCACCGGTTCAGCGACTGCCATCACCGACATTTTTCCAGAGCTCAAAGGCAAGCTCAATGGTCTTGCTGTGCGCGTGCCCCTGGCCAACGCTTCTTTGACCGACTGTGTTTTTGAACTGGAGCGAGAGGTTTGTGTTGATGTGGTTAATGGCGTATTAAAATCCGCCGCCGAGGGTCACCTGAAAGGGGTCTTGGGTTATGAAGAATTGCCGTTGGTATCCATTGATTATGTTAACGATAGTCGCTCGAGTATTGTTGATGCGCAATCGACGATGGTGATTAACGGTACTCAGTTAAAAATTCTCGCCTGGTATGATAACGAGGTGGGTTACGTCAATAGAATGATGGAGTTGGTGCAGAAAATCGCAGTCAGCCTGTGATCGTTCTCATTTTCAAATTTTAAAATGACAGTCGCGAATAATTCCCTAAGCCAATATATCTTTGTTACCGCCAGCTACTGGGCTTTTACCCTCACCGATGGTGCGCTGCGGATGCTGGTAGTGTTGTATTTTCATCAGTTGGGTTATAGCCCGATGGAAGTGGCAACGCTATTTTTGCTGTATGAGTTTTTTGGTGTGGTTACCAATTTGGTGGGTGGCTGGCTGGCGGCACATTGGGGGCTGAATACCACTATGCATGTGGGGCTGGCATTGCAAATTGTCGCTCTGACGATGCTGGCGGTGGATTCTTCATCTCTGACCGTGGTTTATGTGATGGTGGCGCAAGCCTTGTCAGGTATTGCCAAAGACCTTAATAAAATGAGTGCTAAAAGCAGTGTAAAGTTATTACTGCCGCAGGCGAGCCATGGCAAATTATATCGATGGGTGGCCTTGTTGACGGGCTCAAAAAACACCCTTAAAGGGCTTGGCTTTTTTCTGGGTGCGCTGCTGTTATCTCTTGTCGGTTTTCAAAGTGCGCTAAAGTTGATGTCAGCGGTATTGGCTTTAGTGTTTCTGCTTAGTTTGTTCTTATTGCAGTCGGATCTTGGTAAAACTCAATATAAACCCAAGTTCAAAGAGATCTTTTCTAAAAGCGAGTCGGTTAATTACCTCTCGGCAGCCCGTCTGTTTTTGTTTGGCTCACGTGATGTCTGGTTTGTGGTGGCTCTGCCGATTTTTTTGCAATCCGAGCTGGGTTGGCAGCATATGGATGTTGGCATATTGCTGGCGACCTGGATTATCGCCTATGGGCTTGTGCAGTCCTGTGCCCCTCTCATTACTGGTATTCGACGGGGGAAAATTCCGGCTGGCAAGGCCGTGGTGAGCTGGGCCTTGATCTTAAGTGTCGTGCCACTGTTGATTGTTGTTGCCTTGCAGCTTGATATGGCCGCAGGGCGGGTTTTGGTGGTGGGTTTGTTGCTATTTGGTTTTTTCTTTGCGATTAACTCCTCAGTCCATTCTTTTTTGATTGTGGCTTATGCCCGAGCGGATGGGGTGTCGATGGATGTTGGTTTTTATTATATGGCCAATGCGGCAGGCCGTCTGCTGGGGACTGTTTTATCGGGCTGGGTGTATCAGCGTTTTGGCCTCGAAGCATGTTTGTTGGTGTCAGCCGCATTTATTATAACGTCGAGTATGATTTCCATGCGCTTGCCTGAATATCATTGATGTCTATGCTGTTTTTGACCAAAAAAAATCGGTTTAGCAAGCAAACGAGGGTGATTTTTTTGCAGGAGCTGCTATTGTAGGTGGCGCTCGCGCAGGACTTGTTCGGGGCTGTATGGTCAGGCGCAAATTGTTAACTGTTCTAAAGGGGAATTTCCAATGGTTAAAGGTATCGTTAAAGCTCTTCCACTGCTTGTTGTTGTAGCGTTGGGTAGTGGTTGTGCAAACACTGCAAAAATTGATGAAGCCAATGCTTCTGCCGCCACTGCCCAGCAAGCCGCCAATGAAGCAAATCAGGCTGCTGCTGAGGCATTAAGTGCTGCCCGTGCTGCACAGGCAACAGCAGACGAAGCACTTGCTGCCGCCAATGAAGCAAATACCAAGGTTGACCGTGCTTTTAAAAAGGCGATGGCCAAGTAGTAGCTGCAGTAATAGCTAAACCGGCTTGTTAGCTGAGGTGGTTTGGCTGTTGTTGAAAGAGGGGATTCCTGCGCTGGAGCATGGGAGTCAGAGTTTCACCCTCATTCCCGCGATCTTTCTCGGGAACGTATATTTCGCTGTAATAGCATTATTAATGGTTGGCAGCCTGGCGACTATCCGCCATCTTGCTTATTAGCTTTTTACCCACAAGAACAGGCACGCCACGGGCTTCCTTTCTGGCAAGTTCAACACGATCCCAGTCGATTTGATAATCAGCACGTTCCTCTGTTGCCCTGATCAAGGTTTTAGTCATTTGCTGTGCCAGTTGTTCCTGCTTAAAATTTTGTTGTTCGGCTGAAATTTTGCTTGAATCAAGGGGCGGATGAACTTCAAGGTATAAGTCATCCTGCATCCAACCGGCTTTAAAGCGTTGGTTGAGGATTTTGACTGAGGTTCCGTTGGGAACATTAAAGGTCAGGCTTTTGATATCCTCGGGGTACATTCTCATGCAACCGTGGGTAACTTGCATGCCGATGCCAAAGCTTTTATCCGTGCCGTGAATAAAGTAGCCGGGCAGGTCGAGTTGAATGACATATTTCCCCAGCGGGTTGTTGGGGCCAGCAGGGACGCGCAGTGGTAGCGATTTTCCCTTGGCGGCATGTTCATCGCGAATGCTTTGGGGAGGAAACCATACCGGATCTTCGATTTTGGTGACAACTTTAGTCTCTGTGAGTGGCGTGTTCCAGTCACCGCGACCGATACTGATTGCATAGACTTCGACGACAGCCGTGTTCTGTTGTTTTTCCAGTGGATAATAATAAAGTCGCATTTCGGCAACATTAACCACAATGCCCATGCGTGGGGAGTCCGGCAGCAAATGCATATTGGGCAAAGCCACGGCGGTGCCCTCACCGGGCAACCAGGCGTCAACATCAGGGTTGGCAGCACGTATCGCCTCGTAACCCAGTCCGTAGTGTTTGGCAATGTCGATTAGGGTGTCTTCCTGACGGGTGTAGACGGTGCGCAGTTGGCCGACAATGTCGCCATTTTCGGGCAGGGAGAAACGGGTAATACGGTCATTCTGTGCGCTTGTTGCAAAAGCAAAAGGACTGCTGTAATTAAGAGCAAGCAATACCAGCAAGGCGACTTTTTTCGCTAGACCTGAGCGGTAGCGCAACATTGAGTTGTAAAGAAACATATTGGTTCGGCGTTGCTGATTATTCGGGGTGGCTTCCATAATACAAGCGCTAGGGCTGAATCTCAATCGGCGTGCCCTCATCAATGGCATTCCAGATTTCATCCATTTCGGCATTGGTGACAGCGATACAGCCGTTGGTCCAGTTAAAGCTCTGAATCAGCTCGATCGGCCATTTCAAGTTTTTGGGCATGCCGTGAATCATAATGGATCCGCCCGGGTCGCGGCCTTGTTTGCGTGCTTTCTCAATGTCGTGGTTATTGGGGTAGGAAATATGGATGGCTTTGTAAAAATCACTGTCCGCATGTTTGTAATCGAGAATATAGCGCCCCTCTGGTGTGCGCTCATCGCCGGCCTCGATTTTGTCACCTTGGGGTTGTGGACCCAGGGCAATATCATATTGGCGAAAACGTTTCCCCTGGCTGATTAAGTAGAGTTTTTTGGCGGATTTGTTGACCACTACTTTATCTGCCTTGGGTAGCGCGTTAACGCTAATAGGGAGTATCGAGGTTAAAAAGGCAAAAATCAGCAGAGGTATAAAGGCACGCATATTGGCTTTGGCATTTTATCGTTGGCGGTCGGACTGTTCGCGTTTGTTATTAATATAGTCGTTAATCAATTTTCAGGCCATTTTGCAGTGGCTCAGGCTTGGCGTCTCCGGGTTGTTTGGACCAGCCCTTATCAACGGAGAGCAGATACAACTCATCTAACTGCTGGTCTTTCTCTTCCCACAGTTGCGTCACCCATTGTTGGAATTCGTCTCTGAAAACCTCGTCTTCTGAGTAGTTCTTGCCAGTAAAGTTTGTGGGGATCTCACGTTCTTGAATGCGCACAATCACGTGATTAACCCGTCCGCAAAGAAAATCCCAGAATGAGGGTTGTTGTTTGTCGGGGTAGCTGATGGTGATATCAAGAAAGCTTTGGATGCTGCTGCCCATTGCCCCCAGCACATAAGCAACACCACCTGCTTTGGGTTTTAGCAGGTTTTTGTAGGGCGATTGCTGTTTATCGCATTTGTGCGGGGTAAAGCGTGTGCCCTCAAGAAAATTAAAGACGGTGACGGGGGTGTGTTGAAATTTTTCGCAGGCACGGCGGGTGGACTCGAAGTCTTCACCGCGTTTTTCCGGGTGCTTTTCCAGATACTCTTTGCTGTAGCGTTTCATAAAGGGAAAGTCCAGCGCCCACCAGCATAGGCCAATGACGGGTACCCAGATTAGCTCCTGCTTAAGAAAGAATTTGAGCATGGGAATTTTTCGATTAAGCAGGTGCTGGAGGATAAAAATATCCGCCCAGGACTGATGGTTAGAGGTGACAAAGTACCAGTGTTTTTTATCCAGCTCGGTAATACCTTCGATATCCCATTGCATCGGCTGGGTGAGTTTCATCCAGCCGGAATTGAGACTAATCCATGCCTCGGCAACCTTGATCGCAAAGGTGGTACACCAGCGTTGCCAGAAAGGCAGAGGAAAGATAATGCGCAGCAGGGTGATAATCAGCACCAAAGGTACCAGTAAGATTGTATTGGCCGCGAGTGCTGCGCCAGCAATTAGGCCGCGTAGTGTTGGTGGCAAGAGTGTCAGCATAGGTTTAGCTCTGTTGTTTTTTTATATTGCTTCGCTTTAATATCTTTTAACAAAACTGCTTGGCTAGAAAGCTGGCGGTACGCTCAAAGCATTCACTGTCGAGGGGGAAAATGAAGGCGTTAAAATCCGTCACCCCCATATCTCGCAGTTGCTCAATTCTGGCGCTGAGTGCTTTTTCATTACCCAGTAAGGCGACATCACCGGGGCCTGCGGCCCCTTCACGGTCAAGCATGCTGCGATAGGAGGGCAGGATGCCGTAGATTTCCATACCTTTGTTGATAGTTTCGCGTGCCTGATCAATATTGTCAGTTAATGCGATGGGCAGTCCCGCAACTATGCGAGGCGCTGGCCGATTGGCTTCGCTAGCCGCCGCCTGGATGGATGGGATGATATGGCTGGCCAGCGTTTTTGGGCCGGTCATCCAGGTGGTGGTGCCATCGGTGAGGCTGCCGGCAAGTTTTAGCATTTTGGGGCCAAGGGCGGCAAGCAGCACAGGGGCTGTTTGATGATCTGCTACTTCCAGCTGCAGGGAGACCTGGTACTGTTCTCCCCGGTGCGCGACGGACTTCCCTCTTAGGAGCGGCATAAGAACCTGCAGGTATTCACGCATATGCGAAGCCGGTTTGCTATAGTCGAGCCCTAGCATATCCTCAATTACCATTTTGTGGGAGAGGCCAAGTCCGAGGGAAAAACGCCCTTTGCTGGCTGAGGCTGCGGTGATCACCTGCTGTGCCAGTGCGCTGGGGTGGCGAGGATAGCTGGGGGTGACGGCAGTTCCGACGCCGATTGTTTTTGTCGACAGGGCAACCAATGACATCGTGGTGATAGCGTCATGGCCAAATACATTGGCCATCCACAGATTGTGAAAACCCTGGCTCTCTGCCCGCTGAGCCAGTGCAATAATATTGGCGATGGTGCTATCCGGGCCCGGGTTTGTGCCGAGCATTAGTCCTATTCGCATACGCTTGCCTCTTATGTTTTCTGCATCATTTTATTAGCCTAATGGTGAGCCTTGCCCTATCGATGCTCCTCGTAGGTGAGAATGCGTAACTCCACGGGCCCGTTGGGTTTTAACTGAAATGGTCTTTGTGGTGGTACGATGCCTGAAAATCCGTAGTCCAGGAGAAAACCCTGTTGTCTCGATATCTCAGTAGCAGTGAAAATTAGCTGTATTTGACCTGAGAGTACAGAGATTTCATGCCAGATGTTGTTTGGTAGTTGTTCTTCAGCAAGCAGTTCGGAGGGTAGGCTGCTGGTAGATATTTTGGTAGAGCTGTTTAATAGGGTGAGTAGTTCTTTTGGTGGAAGTCTGGGCATGTCGCACTTTTTGCACTCCAGCCTTGTCCCCAGCTTTTCATTGCGCCCCTCAAAGGTGATAACCCAGGGGCGGTTCTGCCATGGAGGGTCGTGCCTGACATGCTGCTTATGGCCGCAGCTAAGCTTTGCGACCCAGTGCTTTTCTTCATCTTGCTCGAAACCGCTAATCGTTTGTTGCATCTGTATTGCTTGTCGGTAGTG
>JAUXDF010000332.1 GCA_030618505.1 Spongiibacteraceae bacterium
CCTGATGTTGTGGCATGCATCAAAGCACCGCCCAATTCCTCATCTGTGGCAATCTCGCCTGTTGCTGCTTTTAACAAGGGAGGGCCGGCCAGAAAAGCCTTGGCGCGACCTTTCACTGCTATCACATAATCCGACAGGCCTGTTAAATAGGCGCCGCCTGCCGTAGAAGATCCATGCAAAACAGTAATAATCGGGCAACCCGCTGCACTTAACCTCGCGAGATTCCTAAATAAAACACCGCCTTGAACAAAGCGCTCGATTTTATACTGGAGAATATTAGCGCCTGCACTTTCAACGAGTTGCACAAAAGGCAGCGAATTGGCCAAGGCAATTTCCTGGCAACGTATCAATTTACCGCCACCGGCCTCGGTAACCGAACCAGCATTAATACCTGAATCGTTCACCACTACCATGCAACGAACACCGGATATATAACCAATGCCTGCAATTTGGCTGCCACCCACTACCGTCTTTTCGGCATCATCAATATCCTGTAGATAACCCGCCATATTAGAGACCTCCAAAAAAGGAGCCCCAGGGTCCAATAGACGCTTTAAACGATCTCGCGGCAATAACTGCTCACGCTTGATGAATTTAGGTAAGGCTTTGGCAGAGGCCTCACATGCACGCACTTCAAGGTCACGCATTTTATCGACAAGCCCCAACATACCGGCACGATTCGCTTTGTACGCATCAGACTCTATATTCAACTTGGATTCAAATACTGGCATCGCAAGGTCTTCTCTCTATAATTAAGTCAGTCAAGCTAACAAAATACGTCTATCAGCAGTGTACTGGCAGCACCCATTTAAACAACAATATGAGTATAGATCATATTGTTGTCGCCATTCAAGCCTATTATATAACTTGACACGCATAATATGCGCCGATAGCCTGAGTATAGCTGAGCCATACTCATATAACTAAATGCGAGCTCATTCGACAGGATTATTCCATAATTATTTATCAATTAAGTCACCGCTAGCCTGAAAGGGGTTTTTCCATGCACGCCATTCAAATGTTTGATCGAAGCGTCCGACAAAACCGAGGCCGCATTGCATTTACCGGCGCAGGCGGAAGCTTCACCTACCTGGAAACACAGAAACTTTCTAACCAGATAGCCAATGCTTTATTAAAGCTTAATCTCATCGACAACCCCCGCTTCGCCATATTCTCACCAAACTGCAGCCAGGCAATGATAGCGAGCCTTGGCGCCAGCCGAGCAGGCTTTATATGGTGCAACCTGAATGCCAGAAACGCACTTATCGACAATATCGATATTTTAAATAGGGGCGATTGCAAGGTACTTTTTTTTCACAGCTGTTTTACTGATTTAATCCCTGAGTTCCTCGAAGGCGCCCCCTCGATTAAGCACGCCTACTGCATAGATCAGACTACGGCAGACTTTCCCGACCTAAATAGCTCAATTGCAACTGAGAGCGAAACAGCACCTGACATGGAATACCCGGCAAGCGCCTATGGATTTCAGGGCGCAACGGGTGGCACCACAGGCAAACCAAAACTGGCGCTTAGTACGCATAGCTGGACTGCGATGTCCGTCATTGGCTGGACAACCGTATTGCACTACGACAAACCTGCCGTGAACCTGTGTGTTACGCCAATCACCCATGCCGCCGGCATTGTCTGTCTCGCGCACCTTGCCATGGGAGCCACCAACATATTTATGGATGCACCTAGCCTGGAGGGCATCCTGGAGCACATAGAAAAAGACAAGGTGACTACGGTATTTTTACCGCCTACCGTCATCTATATGCTACTTAATCACCCCATGGCAAAAACAACCGATTACTCATCACTCAAATACGTTATCGTCATGGCCTCCCCCATGGCACCCGAAAAAATTATCGAAGCCAGCAAAGTCTTTGGCCCCGTTATGGCCCAAGCTTACGGACAAACAGAAGCCGGCGTACCATTAACATTCATCTCACCGGCCGAAACTGAAGAAGCTATACATAACCCTGAACTCAATCATCGCCTCAGCTCCTGCGGACGCCAAACCATCATTGTCTCAGATATGGCAATTGTCGATGAAGACGACCAGCCTTTAGGCGACAACGAAAAAGGTGAAATCGTACTGCGCGGCCCGACCATGATGTCTCAGTATTATAAGGACCCCGAGGCAACGCGTGATGCGCAAAAAAATGGCTGGCATCACACCGGCGATATAGGCTATTTAGATGCCGATGGCTTCCTGCATATTTGCGACAGGAAACGAGACCTGATCATATCCGGCGGCTTTAATATTTTTCCATTCGAAGTCGAGCAAGCGGTATTCGAACACCCTGCCGTGCAAGATTGCGCCGTTATTGGCAGGCCAGATGAAAAATGGGGCGAAGCCGTTATTGCGGTTATTCAAGCAAAAGAGGTCGTCGAAAACCCGAAAGAGCTTGAAGCTGAAATTATCGCCTACTGCAAAGAACAAATAGGCAGCATGAAAGCCCCCAAAGCGATCATATTCATGGATGACCTACCCAGAAGCCCTGTAGGAAAAGTATTAAAGCGAGTATTAAGAGATACTTTATTCAAGCACTTATAAGCTGTGTAGAGAAAAGTCATAAGACACACTTCAATAATCGGAGAATATAGTCATGGCAATAATTGTTGTCCCCAAAGAAGACCTTCTTAAACAAATTGGCACCCAGTTCGAACCAGGCGCATGGATTGAAATACCCCAGCAGCGCGTTGATACTTTTGCTGACTGCACGGATGATCATCAATTCATCCACGTTGACCCCGAGAAGGCGGCACAAACCCCTTTCGGCGGCACCATCGCACACGGATTTTTGACTTTGTCATTGCTGGCAAAAATGTGTGAGGAGAGCGCAGTCATTCCAGACGATATTGTAATGGCTCTTAATTATGGCTTTGATAAAATTCGCTTTCTTGCACCCGTAAAAGTAGGCAAACGCATCAGGGCTAATGTTGAAATACTGGACATTGAGCAAAAAGAGGGTAATCGTTTTTTAATCAAGCAAGGTATATCAGTAGAGATTGAAGGCGAAAAAAAACCTGCTCTAATTGCCGAATGGCTGGCTATGTTTATCGTAGGCTGAAACCAAAACCAGCTGTAATAATTTGCATTAATTATTCTATTCATTGAATTGAGGATCAAATAAATGACCATTCGTTATGACGATAAAGTTGCAATAGTCACCGGCTCTGGCCACGGGCTAGGACGAAGCCATGCCATTGAATTGGCCAAACGTGGCGCCAAAGTAGTAATCAACGACCTTGGCGGCTCTAAAGACGGCACCGGTGGCTCTAGCGAGGCAGCACAAGCGGTTGTTGCTGAAATTGAAGCGATGGGCGGCGAAGCCATTGCCAATGGCGCTAATGTAGCCAAGTATGATGAAGTGGAAGCGATGGTAAAACAGGCGATGGACAAATGGGGGCGCGTCGACATCCTCGTCAACAATGCGGGCATTTTACGAGATAAAAGTTTTGCCAAGGGCTCTTTGGAAGACTTCCAGTTGGTGCTTGACGTCCATTTAACAGGGACTATCAATTGCTGCAAAGCCTGCTGGAATATCATGCGCGAGCAAAATTATGGCCGTATTATTGTCACTAGCTCTTCAAGCGGCCTCTACGGCAATTTTGGCCAGACTAACTACGGTACTGCCAAGATGGGCGTAATTGGTTTGATGAACTCCCTTAACCAGGAAGGTGGGAAAAACAACATCAAAGTGAACTGCCTTGCCCCGACAGCAGGCACTCGCATGACAGAGGGAATTATTCCAGATAAAGCCTTTGATCTTCTGACCCCGGAAGCGGTCACCCCGGCCGTATTATTTTTGGCTAGCGAAGATGCTCCTGCTCAAACTATTCTTGCTGCGGGCGCTGGCGCTTTTGCTGTTGCCAAAATAGTCGAAACGGCAGGTATGTGGCTTAAACCCGAAGACCAAACTCCCGAAGGAATTGCGGCCAACTGGGACAGTATTTCTTCATCAGAGGGAGAAAATGTTCCTAAGGCCGGCTTTGAGCAAGTTTTCAAGATGTTAACACTGGCCTCTGAAGGCCTGGGAATTTCACTGGACTAACATTAGACTAGCACTGGGACAGCAAAAAGACGAAGGGGCGATACCGTT
>JAUXDF010000404.1 GCA_030618505.1 Spongiibacteraceae bacterium
TAAAAAAATAGCCATACCTTCCAGTATGGCTATCTTGACGTTCGAGTAATAGGTATATCATGCGTAAAGCAGGATTTTTGCCTATTTCACTTTTCTTCGCGCAAAACCAAGACCGGCAAGCCCCAATCCAAACAGCATAATGGAGGCTGGCTCAGGAACTGGAGACGGTGGATTTTCGCCGCCCGGCGGTTCAGGGGTTCCCACGCCAGTTGCTGACCCTTCTTGATTATCCCCCACTTGTTGATACCTGATATAAAAGTCATCAAATGTGAGGGATGTTAGCTCACCTGCAAACATTAGTGTTGCTGTGTTACCAAATATAGATTCACCCTTTTCGAGTCCGTTATTTGGAGTCCCTCCGTTGCAAGCATTTCCGTCTAGAATACAAAGCTCAACAAAGCCTATGCCGTTAGCATAGTTGCCACTAGTAACATCATCAAATACCCCGGTGCTAGATGTACCGTCGAGAATAACATTTGGGCTAGTGTTAAAGCCCAAGCCTGTTACGGTTCCCACAGTGGTTGATGAGTTGAATATATCGTAAATGAAGCTAACATTTGTATAAATATCTTCATCTCCATCGTCAAAAAAAGACTCAAAAGAGAACTCGCTGTAGTCAACCTGAGCTGATAGCCCATCGGTTGTGCCGTCATAAAAGACAGAAAAATAATCGCCGTCCTCCACTACAAACGCACTCGCACTTGCGCTTAATACCAGCCCCGCCCCAAAGAGCAAAGCATTACTTGTTATTTTTCCCATTTTTCCTACTCCTAATTGAACTGTTGTATTTAGTAACTATGCAATATATGAGCCAATGTGTATGTAGCTATCTATATCAATAGGTTACTATTTTTATGTTTGGATGTTTTAGCGGAAATGTAAACAATCTCGACACTATTTGTAAGCCCCTCTCCTGGTTTTTTCTTGAAACTTACGAAGCACCGCTTTTCTGCACCATGCTCGCCGCCCGAAAAACCGCCCGCGCTTTATTCATTGTCTCCTTCCATTCCAGTGCCGGCACAGAATCAGCCACCACCCCGGCGCCAGCCTGAATATTTAACATGCCATCCTTGATCACCGCCGTACGAATGGCTATCGCCGTATCCATATTGCCACTCCAGGACAGATAACCCACAGCGCCACCATAAACACCGCGTTTAACTGGCTCAAGCTCATCAATAATTTCCATCGCCCGCACCTTGGGAGCACCACTTAAGGTGCCAGCGGGCAGGGTGGCGCGCAATACATCAATGGCGGTGAGTTCCGGGCGCAGCCTGCCTTCCACGTTGGAGACAATATGCATTACATGGGAATAGCGCTCGACAATCATCTGATCGGTGACTTCCACCGTGCCGGTTTCAGCCACTCGTCCAGCATCGTTTCTGCCCAGATCAATCAGCATCAGGTGCTCGGCAATTTCCTTGGGGTCGGCTAGTAGTTCCTGCTCCAGCGCAAGATCCTCTTCCTCGGTATAACCACGACGACGAGTGCCGGCAATAGGCCGTACTGATACCTGGCCATCCTCCACGCGGGCAAGGATTTCCGGCGAGGAGCCAACAATATGAAAATCCCCCAAGTCCAGAAAATACATATAAGGGGAGGGGTTCAGGCAGCGCAGGGCACGATAGAGGTTGATGGGTTCGGCATCAAAGGGCAAGGACAGGCGCTGGGATATCACCACCTGCATGGCATCACCGGCAAGAATATAATCCTTGATGGTATTCACCGCCCGCTCAAACTCAGGCTGTTGAAAACCGGATTTAAAATCACTTTCCGCAACATTGGAGCCATCGCTACCGGACAGGTCAATCGCGGTCATTTTTGGTGCTGCATTGGGCAGTTTTTCCACCAGCTGATCGAGGCGTTGCTGCGCGCGTGCAAAGGCATCCGGCTCATTGGGGTCGGCATGCACAATCAAATTTAGTGTGCCCGCCAGATTATCAAATACCAGCACCTCATCGGAGACCATCAGTAAAATATCTGGCGTGCCCAGCAGATCTTCAGGCGCGGAGTTAGCCAGAGTCTTTTCTACATAGCGCACGGTATCGTAGGAGAAATAACCCACCAGCCCGCCATGAAATTTGGGCATGTCCTCCAGCTCTGGGACTTTAAACTGGCGCTGAAAATATTCAACATAGGCGAGAGGGTCGGCGACTTGTTGTTGCTCAATAATCTCGCCGTCTTCTTCAAGTTGTACCTGATGGCCAAAAATTTTCAGCACAGTACGGCAGGGCAGGCCAATAATGGAGTAGCGCCCCCATTTTTCACCGCCGTGTACCGATTCAAACAGGTAGGAGTATTTACCGGCAGCGAGCTTTAAATAACTACTGACAGGGGTGTCAATATCAGCCAGCACCTGGCGATAGATCGGAATACGGTTATAGCCCTGGCAGGCTAAATCAGAAAATTGTTCGGGGGTCATGATAACTTCCTCGCAGAGCTTGCAACAACATTAGTGCAACAAAGGTTTAATACGGCCAATACAGACGAGAGTGCAGCTAGCATCGCCAGCGGTTTAGCTGCCTCATTAATGGATACTTTGTCGTATTCTGGCTCTTGTATGGCACAAGTGTTCTCCAGCAAGGAATTTATATTACCGACTTATTCTACCCAAGCGGCCTTGCTGCGTACAGTGGTGAGCGTTAATTCCATGGTGCTTAAACATGGCACTTAAAGAAGCTGCTCAAAGGAGTGAGCATAATCATCGGCTTGCAGGGTTTTGACATCCCGACCATGATTATAACCATAGGTCATACACAGCACTTTAAGCCCGGCGGCTCTGGCCGCAGAGACATCGCTTTGTGAATCGCCCACCATCAGGCAGTCGCTATTATCGACGCCCAGTTTTTGCATGGCATGTTGTAAAGGTAGTGGGTGGGGCTTTTTCTCGGCAAGGCTATCACCACTGACCGTCACTTGAAAAAATGATTTGATACCAAGGTTTTGAAGAATTTTTCCGGTGAACTGTTGCGGCTTGTTAGTGACACAAGCCAACTTTATGCCCCGCTCGGTGAGAGCGATTAATGATTCGACAACATTCGGATACAAACAAGAACTATCAGCACAGCATTCATTATAGTGATGGATAAAGCGCTGGTGGCCATCGTTCAAAAGGCTATCGGCAACCTGCGCTTCGTCGCCGGAAAAGCAAACATGCGCCAGCGCACGCTGCACCAGTTTGCGGGCACCGTTACCGATCCATTGGCGCACACGTTGCTCGCCCACGTTGGCATAGTCCATATCATCCAGCATGCGATCAACCGCCAGGGCAAGATCAGGTGCGCTATCGACCAGCGTGCCATCGAGATCAAACAATACCGCAGCGGGTAAACGGCCGTGATAAAGCTCGGCTATTTTGCCGCTCATTCAGCA
>JAUXDF010000373.1 GCA_030618505.1 Spongiibacteraceae bacterium
GACGAGTCGATACTGAGGAGTTAAAGCGCTGATCTGTCAGTATTCGATATGATAAACAGTGTTCATCAACACTATTGATTGCCTGATGAATATAGTCACTCTCCATCGCCGAAATTTGCGTGGCGATGGAGAGTAGCAATAACATCCTCGACAGGAACATGGGTCAGTGTTGCATGGTGATTATATTACGTATATTAAGATGCGACTGGTTCCAGCTCTGCGGATTTATTTGCCGCCTTTTTGTTAGCCACAGCAGTATGTTCTTCGCCATAAAATCCACCGGACCATTTCCTGAATTGGCGAATGGGGCCGTCTTCACTGTTGAGTAGTGGTCGGTCGAGATAGATCTTTTGATCCCAAATCATCGTATCCGTAGTGATTTCACCCTGCATCATCCTTGCAATGATTCGTACCAGTAAACGATCAAGGCCAAAGCGCATCCAGGGTTTGGTTTGAATCATAATATGGCTGGCAAAGTTGCAGCTATTTTCATCAATGGGGGTAATCAAGGCCATTGCCAGATTTCGATAATAAGGCTCTGCACCTTTTTCTGAACTGACTTCAATACGTGCCTGCACGTTTTGCATGCCACAAAAAGTAATTTCAATTTTACTCCACCCTCTTACGCCGGGAAGAATGCCATTTTCTTCCTGTGCAGATAGAACCATCGTTAAGTCATTGATGGCCATTTCGCGGTGATCATTATCTGGCATTTCAGTCCACAAATTGTGGAGGGTAAATAAGTGAGAAACATCTGCCGCATTCTCGGCGATATCTTGCACATGGTTATACACAACATGTTCGCGGGTATTGGGCTTACTCCAGTTTGGCAGCAATAGCTCCGGGATATCATGACATTCCCATGCAGGAGTCTGGCCGTCAGGGTCGTTCCAGATATGCACAAAACCTGCTTGTTCGTCGATGTGCCATTTAACCAGATCGACCTTAAGAGGTTTGGCGCATGAGCCTTTACGCCCCACACACTTACCGCTGTTGCCATCAAAGCGCCAGGCGTGGAAAGGGCATTCAATTTCTTCACCAATGATTTTACCATCGGCAAGATAGGCGCCAAGGTGTGGGCAGTGGCCATCTATAACGTTGAGCTTTCCTGACTCAGTTCGAAACACTACCAGGTCTTTACCAAATCGTTGCAAACCCAGGGTTTTGCCTTTTTTAACATCCTTTGACATGCATAGATAAAACCAGCCTTTGGGATAAGGTTGATGGGGCACCATATTGCTTTGTCTAAAAGTGCTATTTCGTGGCGTGTTTGGTCGCTTTTTTATATTGTAGTTCGAGTAGCTTGGTAGCATCTCTTTTAATGAAAAGTTCATGTGAGTGTTCTCGTATGCTACGGAAGATATTCGGTAGTATTGTTGCGTGTAAACTAATACAATGACAGTGCCGTTACACAATAACATAATCTGTAACGGTGTCCATAGAGAATTTTACTATGAGTAAGCAATTGTGGTCGGGGAACAGTCCGAAAGATAAAGTCGAGGCCAGGCTGCGTATATGTGAAGCAACCTTAGGTTGTATCAAAAGAATGGGTTACTTGAAAACATCAATGAGCGATATTGCCAGGGAAGCGGGTATTGCCAGACCAACACTTTACCGATATTTCAAGAGCAAGCCTGAAGCATTTATTACCGCCATTGAAGGAGTGGGTATCCGATTTGCCGAAGAGGTTGCCAGGCACGCAAAAAAATATGATACGGCGGAAGATCGAATAATTGAGGTTATTGTCTTTTTGTGCGAAAAATTGCCTCAAGACGAAGATCTATCCTTAGCCTTTGATCGCGATTGTTCTGAGGTGCTTGCCTCAAGAGCATTTTCAGATGATGAGACTACACTTGAATTTACTCGAATAGCTATAGCGCCACTTATAGAGATGAGACCCGATTTATCTTCCAGTGCCGATGAAATTGCCGAAATTATGTCAAGGTTTGCAATTTCCCTCACGCTGTTTCCTGGGAAGTATGGGTTGGCGGGGGACAATTTGCGTGACCTTATCAGACGACGGCTTATTCCAGGGTTGCTATAAGCGTTCTCTCTCATCAAATTATAGAATGGAGTAGTATTTTAATGTCTGACGCTGTGATTATTAACATTCATGAGGATATCAATCTTGTTGAGGTGATTATTGGCAGTTCCGTCATGAGAATGGCGAGCATTCGAGAGTATGTACATCAGCTGATGTTAATCGACCGCAGAAAGGGAACAGAGCGTTGTTTAACGTGTGGCAGTACCGACCATCAGTCATTTAGGGGAGGGTGTGACGGCAGACTGAGCGCTTTAAATTGGGATAGCCAACTAGCCGCTGAAATAACCTTGCCTGCCTCAGTCCGCATTTGGGCTATTACAGGGCCACCCTGGATAAGCAAGTTATCGCTATGCTTCGATTCAGCTTTGATGAAACGCTTTAATGAAATCGGCCAGTAAGTTTAGATCTGTAGCCTTGGCACTAGTTGAGCGCCAAACTAAACCAATGGAGCGTTTAATGGTTTTTTCCGCAAAGGTTTTTACTTCAATGTCTGTGTTGCTGAGCACGCCAGTATCAATAGCCATTTTGGGCAACAGCGTAACGCCCAAACCATTGGCGACCATTTGAACGAGAGTTGGCAGACTGGTGCCCTGATAGGGCACACCGTATTTTGCGCTGCCGAGTTTGCAGGCCTCCAATGCATGCTGGCGTAAGCAGTGCCCTTCTTCCAGCAATAACAGATCACAGCCTTCAAGATGTTTGATACTGAGTCTTTTTCTTTTGGAAAATACAGAGTTTGGAGGGTAAGCAAGCAGGAAGGGGTCATCAAATAAGTGAACCACAGTCATATCGGTTGTGGGGTAGGGGAAGGCCATTAGCGCCGCATCGATCCGCCCGGCGCTTAGATCCTCAAGCAGTGTGGCGGTCTGGCTTTCCCTGAGAAAAATCTGTGCTTGCGGATAATTTTCTCGCAGTGCCGCAAGGACTTTTGGCAGTAAGAAGGGGGCGATGGTTGGAATCACTCCCAGGGTTATCTTTCCGGCCAGGGGCTTGTCGCGCTGAGCAGTAAACTCCACCAGACTGTCAACTTCCTGGAGGATGCGTTGTGCCCGGTTCAAGACTTCCTTGCCGACGTCTGTGATCAGCACATTTTTATGCAGCCTTTCGAAAACGCTAACACCCAAAGCCTCTTCCAAGTCATGAACACCCGCACTCAAAGTTGACTGAGTAACAAAACAAGCTGCAGCGGCTCGCCCAAAATGCCGGTGCTCGGCTACTGCGACCAGGTATTTTAATTGTTTAATGGACGGCTGCATAGCTGATCGTTTTTTTCGATGGGTGCCATTGAAAATACTCGTTATACCGATTATAGCGATGCGCGTATAATTATCAACAACAGCAATTACAGACCCACCTAACGTAACCGGAGACGAAAACATGAAAACAAGTGTTCCTAATATCACCTTTAAAACCCGCGTTCGAGATGAGAGTGTTCAAGGTGAAAACCCTTATCGCTGGCAGGATCTCAGCTCAGATGAGATCTTCTCTGGGAAAAGCATCATCGTTGTTGCCTTACCCGGTGCATTTACCCCCACCTGTTCCAGTACTCATTTACCAGGTTATGAGAAAAAGTATGATGAGTTAAAAGGCCGGGGGATTG
>JAUXDF010000454.1 GCA_030618505.1 Spongiibacteraceae bacterium
AAAACTAAAGGAAAAACCAAATGGATTTGGTCTCCCGCGCAAAGGAATTGCGCAAGCATCAAAGTGATGCAGAAAAATTACTCTGGCAGAAGTTACGCAGTTGTCAGTTAAAAGGCTACAAGTTTCGCCGCCAGGTGCCGATAGCGCCTTACATTGCTGATTTTGTTTGTGTATCTGAAAAGCTGATTGTTGAAGTGGATGGCGGTCAGCATATGGATGCAAAAAATTACGATGAAAGACGTAGCAAGTATCTGCAGAAAAAGGGTTATCAGGTAGTTAGGTTTTGGAATAATCAGGTATTGCTGGAAGTGGATGCAGTGCTGGAGTCAATTGCCCTCACCCTAGCCCTCTCCCGCAAGCGGGAGAAGGAACTTAACATCCCCTCTCCCTCTGGGAGAGGGCTAGGGTGAGGGAAAAACTAAAAAGAGGAAAAATCATGAGAGAAGCAGTAATCGTATCAACCGCACGTACCGCGCTGGCAAAATCCTTCCGTGGTTCTTTTAACGACACCGAAGCCCCTGCCATGGGTGGTCATGTAGTACAAGCCGCCGTTGAGCGCGCTGGTATCGACCCTGCAACAATCGATGATTGCATCTTCGGCGCCGCCGCTCAGCAAGGCACACAAGCCTATAACCTTGGTCGTCTTTGCGCTATCGCCGGTGGCCTGCCTGAGACTGTTGCCGGTATGGCCATGGAGCGCCAGTGTGCCTCCGGTTTGATGACTATCGCCACCGCTGCCAAAAGCATTATGTGTAACGAATATGATATCGCCGTTGCCGGTGGTGTTGAGTCTATTTCCCTGACTCAAAATAAGCACAAAAACACCTACCGTAATATGTCCAAAGCCGTTATGGCAAAAGACCCCACGGCTTACATCCCAATGCTTGAAACCGCTGAAATAGTTTCCGAGCGTTATGGTGTCTCCCGTGAGCGTCAGGATGAGTACTCTCTGCTCAGCCAGCAGCGTACAGCCGCCGCGCAGGAAAATGGCATTTTCGATAATGAAATTGTTGCTATGAATGCCACCAAATCGAACTTTAATAGAGAAACCAAAGAAGTCACCTTCGAAGATGTGACGGTATCCAAGGATGAATGTAACCGCCCCTCTACTACCCTGGAAAGTTTGCAGGGATTAAATCCAGTATGGAAGGATGGCCACTGGGTGAAAGAAGGTCGCTTTATTACTGCGGGCAACTCATCTCAGTTGTCCGACGGTGCGTCTGCATGTGTGGTGATGGACTCCAAATTGGCTGAGCAGCAGGGTTTATCGCCTCTGGGTATCTACCGTGGTGTAGCGGTAGCCGGCTGTAAGGCTGATGAGATGGGTATTGGTCCTGTTTTCGCCGTGCCCAAGCTACTGGCTCGACATGGTCTGACAGCGGACGATATTGGCCTATGGGAGCTGAACGAAGCCTTTGCCGTACAAGTATTATACTGCCAGGACAAACTGGGCATCCCCACTGATAAGCTAAATGTTAATGGTGGCGCGATCTCTATTGGTCACCCATTTGGTATGTCAGGTGCCCGCATGGTTGGCCACGCTTTGCTGGAAGGCAAGCGCCGTGGTGTTAAATACGTTGTTGTCACCATGTGTATTGGTGGTGGTATGGGCGCAGCCGGACTGTTTGAGGTGGCTTAAGCTTAATCGAAGGTAAAAACCGGCTTATTTGGCCGGTTTTTTAATACCTGCAGTTATTATTTGTACAAATAATAATCGTTTGTAAAACAGAGCCAATTTACCATTGGGATTCAACGACAGCTGGGCTAGAATGCGCACTTCTCTGGGGAATTCAGAATCATAATTATATGGCTTGCCAAACAGTAAAGGTAAAAGGAAGTTTACTGCCCTTTACCATACTTGAATTACAAAACCTTAACTACGAGTGTTTTCAGTCGGAGCTGCAGGCTTTAACGCAGCAGATGCCTGGCTTTTTTGGCGGTGCCCCGGTGGTTATCGGTTTGGATAAACTGACTGATTTTGAAGGTTTTAATGCCCAGTGTTTGTTTGATATCTGTCAGATGCTGAAGTTAAAACCGATGGCCTTTCGTGGCTTGGAAAAACAGCAGTCACTGGTGGAGGCTCAGGGTTATCTTTTTCTTAACCAGAGCACAAACCGAAAGGTTGAAGAAACCCCTCTTGTAGAAGTTCAAGAGAAGATAGAGGAGAAGGTGCCGACGCAAGCGCCAGTAGCAGAGTCAGAGAAGGTTGAAGCAAGCCCCGAAGTGCAGGTTATTAGCCGTCCCGGTAAACTAATTGTACAACCGGTGCGCTCGGGGCAGCAGGTGTATGCTCCAGGCGGTGATTTGATTATTATGGGCAATGTCAGTGAAGCTGCAGAAGTGATGGCGGATGGGCATATCCATGTTTATGGCACATTGCGTGGTAGAGCGCTGGCGGGTGTTAATGGTGATCTAAATGCCCGCGTATTTTGCCACAAACTTGAAGCCCAGCTGGTATCAGTGGCTGGTTATTTTAAGCTCACGGAAGATTACGAAGAAAATAAAGCGCTTTGGGGACAAGGCGTACAGGCGCGACTAAAAGGTGAAACATTGCTGCTCGAAGCAATGCCATCATAGTAAAAATGACGAGGATAGAAACTTGGCTGAAATAATTGTTGTTACCTCCGGTAAGGGGGG
>JAUXDF010000174.1 GCA_030618505.1 Spongiibacteraceae bacterium
TTGAAGGAGACAGTTATGGCCTGGAATGAACCGGGTGGTAATGGTAAACAAAAAGACCCATGGGGCGGCGGTGGCGGTAATGATCAAGGGCCACCGGATCTGGATGAGGTTCTGCGTAAACTGCAGGACAAGTTTAACGGCTTGTTTGGTGGCGGCGGAAGTGGTGGCACCGGTGGTGCTCCGAGTATTAGTGCTGGCATGCTGGCTTTCTTTGCTATTGCCGTACTGCTTGTCTGGGCCGCCTTTGGTGTTTATAAAATAGACGAACAGGAGCGTGGTGTGGTGCTGCGTTTTGGCAGCTATCTGACAACTGTCTCTCCCGGCTTGCACTGGAATCCGCCTCTTGTTGATAATGTTGCCAAAATCAATGTCACCAAGGTGCGCTCCTCGACTCATCGTGGTTTGATGCTGACAGAGGATGAGAACATTGTTGAGGTGAGTCTGTCGGTGCAATATACCGTGGCAGATCCGAAGAATTTCCTGCTTGAGGTGCGTGATCCCGAGCGCAGTCTTGCCCATGCGACAGAAAGTGCTTTGCGCCATGTGGTCGGAAGCTCGGAGATGCATTTGGTATTAACGGAGGGTCGTGAGCAGATTGCCATCGAAGTGCAGCAGCGCTTGCAGTCTTATATCGATAGCTACCATACCGGTATTCAGGTTACTCAGGTGAACATCGATGATACCAGTCCGCCCGATGCGGTTCAGGCTGCTTTTGATGATGTTATCAGAGCCAAAGAGGATGAAGAGCGGGTTAAAAACGAAGCCGAATCTTATAAAAACGGTATTGTTCCAGAAGCTCGAGGTATCGCTCAGCGCCAGTTTGAAGAAGCGGCCGGTTATAAAGAGCAGGTGATAGCCAAGGCTCAAGGTGAGGCCTCCCGTTTTGAGAAACTGTTGGTAGAGTATAAAAAGGCCCCCGAGGTCACCCGCCAGCGACTTTATCTTGATGGCATGCAAGAGATTATGTCCAATAGCTCAAAGGTGATGATCGATGTTGAGGGTGGTAATAATTTGCTTTATTTACCTTTGGATAAAATGATGCAGATGGGTAGCGCCTCAGCTGCTGGGTCAAGTCCTGGTTCTGCAGGCGATGTTCGCCAGCTAACTGATCAGGTGGTCGAGCAATTGAGACGGGATGATCAAAACCGTCGTCGGGAGGGTCGTTAAAATGAGCGGAAAAGGATTAGTTGGAATTATTGTATTTCTGCTGGTGGCCTTTGTTGGGCTGAACAGTCTGTTTATTATTAAAGAGACCGAGAAAGCGGTAATGCTGGAATTTGGCCGGGTAGTAAAGCCGGGTATCGAGCCTGGTTTGCATGTCAAAATTCCCTTTGTGAATACCGTGCGTAAGTTTGATGCACGAATATTGACCGTTGATGCCCGCCCCGAGCGTTATCTGACCCTGGAGAAGAAGGCGGTTATCGTCGACTCCTTCGCCAAATGGCGTATCGCTGATGTGAAAACCTTTTACACCGCCACTAACGGTGAAGAGGCGCGGGCGCAGGGTTTATTGTCCCAGCGGATTAATAATGGCCTGCGTAACCAGTTTGGTGAGCGCACCATGCATGAGGTCGTTTCCGGTGAGCGTGAGCAGTTGATGCTGGAGCTGACGAAAAGCCTTAATGAGGTTGCCAACAAGGAGCTGGGAATTGAGGTCGTGGATGTACGGGTAAAGCGTATTGATTTACCCCCAGAGGTTAGTCAGTCGGTTTACGCGCGAATGAATACCGAGCGTGAGCGCGAAGCACGAGAGCATCGCTCGCGTGGTCAGGAGCTGGCGGAAGGTATTATGGCTGCTGCGGATCGTGAGAAAATCATCATTGAATCAGAAGCTTATCGGGATGCAGAAAAGGTTCGTGGTGAGGGTGATGCACAAGCGGCGGCCATTTATGCCAGCGCTTACAACAAAGATGCTGAGTTTTACGCCTTTGTTCGAAGCTTGCAGGCTTACCAGGAAAGCTTTAAGTATAAGTCTGATGTTTTATTAGTGGAGCCTGATAGTGAGTTCTTCCAGTATCTGAAGAGCTCGACGGGTAAAAAGTAAGGGGTGATTTCACCCTGGCTCAGGGCCTTGATCTCAGGCCTCTGATCCCAAACCGCTGAGTTGTTATTAGGCAAAGTGTGGTACCATAAAGAAACCGGGATTAGCCCGGTTTTTTTATGTCCGCCCCTGCAGTGTCACTTATCCTGGGGAAAATTAAGCATGTGGCATGATTTATTAGTCGCCTTAAGTCTGGTGTTGGTTATTGAGGGTGTGATGCCTTTTTTGAGCCCCAGAGGGTGGCGTGAGGGAGTGCAGCTGCTGGCGCAATTTGAAGATCGTAGCCTGCGGATGGTTGGATTAGTCAGTATGTTGCTGGGCACGGCACTATTATATGTTGTTAATTCATGATGTTTTTGGTTCCTTATACCGCTGAATACACTGCTCTTGAGTGGATGCGCTAATGACAGTTGCAGACCGTTGGTTGTTGCCTGATGGGGTTGATGAGATATTACCCGAGGAGGCGCAAAATATTGAAAAGTTGCGTCGTCTATTATTGGATCTCTACCATAGTTGGGGTTATGACTTTGTTATTCCGCCCTTGATTGAATTTAGTGAATCGCTGCTGATTGGTTTGGGTAGTGATGTTGATCTGCAAACATTTAAAATGGTCGATCAGCTTAGCGGCAGGGCCTTAGCTATCAGGGCTGATATTACTCCGCAAACCGCTCGTATGGATGCCCACAGTATTTGTTCTGCCGGCCCTGCTCGTCTCTGTTATGCCGGGACGGTGGTGCACACCAAACCAAAATCTTTGTTAGCCTCGCGTACACCGATAGAAGTGGGTGCTGAGCTGTATGGCGATGACAGTGCCAGCAGTGATAGCGAAGTGATTCTGTTGATGCTCGAAACCCTGCAGCTCGCTGGTGCTGAACAGGTGCACCTTGATTTAGGGCATGTGGGCATCTATCGTTCATTGGTAAAGGTCGCAGGGCTTGCCGGTGATCAGGAGCAGGCCTTGTTTGAAGCCCTGCAGCGTAAAGCGATGACCGAAGTTGATGCGCTTATCGAGGCATCGGCTATCGACGAAAAATATGCCCAAATGTTACGCCAGCTGGCGCGCCTTAATGGTGATCGTTCTGTGCTTGAAAAGGCCAGGGGTTTACTGGCGGAGGCACCGCTTGATGTACTGGAGGCCATTGACTATCTGGATCAAGTCGCCGAGTGTATCGCTACGCGCAAACCATCGATAGCCTTGTATTTTGATCTCAGTGAATTACGTGGTTATCACTACCATACCGGTTTGGTTTTTGCGGCGCTGGTGCCGGGACATGGTCAGGCGCTGGCCAATGGCGGGCGTTATGATGATGTTGGTGCTGTGTTTGGCAGAGGTCGGCCGGCGACCGGTTTTAGTGCTGACCTGAAGGCGCTGGGAGGGCTGGGTAAATCACAGTCTTTAGCGCACTCAGGTTCTGTTTTTGCACCTGAGTCGGATGACCCTTTGCTGTGGCAAAGTATTCAGGATTTGAGGGAGAAGGGCGAGCGGGTCGTATGCGGGCTTGCTTCGCAGCAGCCGAATAAGGAGTGTGACCGAGTATTGGAAAAGACCGACGGGGTCTGGCAGGTAAAACCCCTTCGCTAAGAGCTTCCTGAGGTTTTGGCTTCAGGGTGTTATTTCAGTAACAGTAGCAAATTGTAGAGAGGCAGTCTCAGTAATGGGTAAAAATGTTGTTGTCCTTGGTACCCAATGGGGTGATGAGGGAAAGGGTAAAATAGTTGATCTGTTAACAGATCAGGCCAGCGTGGTGGCGCGTTTTCAGGGTGGTCACAATGCTGGTCACACCTTGGTGATTGATGGACAAAAGACCGTTTTGCACCTGATCCCCTCCGGTATTTTGCGCGAAGGCGTAAATTGCCTGATTGGCAATGGTGTGGTCTTGGCGCCCGATGCGCTGCTTGAGGAAATGAGCAAGCTGGAAGAGAATGGTGTGCCAGTACGCGAGCGCTTGCGTATCAGTCCGGCCTGTCCTTTAATTTTGCCCTACCATGTGGCCTTGGATAAAGCGCGGGAGTTAGCAAGAGGCAAGGCCAAAATTGGCACCACCGGTAGAGGTATTGGGCCCGCTTACGAAGATAAAGTAGCCCGCCGTGGGCTCCGTTTGGGTGATGTGCTGAATGAAGCACGTTTTGCTGAAAAGCTGAAAGAGGTGATGGAATACCATAACTTTGCTCTGACCCAATATTATAAAGTAGAGCCGGTTGATTATCAGCAGACGCTGGAGCAGACTCTGGCGCTAACCGAGCAGCTTAAGCCGATGCTGGTGGATGTAACTTCGCTGCTGCATGAGTATCGCCGGGCTGGTGAAAATATTCTCTTTGAGGGCGCACAGGGATCGCTGTTAGATATAGATCTTGGTACCTACCCTTATGTGACCTCATCGAATACCACCGCTGGTGGTACCGCGACAGGTAGTGGTTTTGGACCGCTTTACCTGGATTACATTCTTGGTATTACCAAAGCATATACTACCCGTGTAGGCGCAGGACCGTTTCCGACCGAGTTGTTTGACAAGGTCGGCGAGCATCTGGCCGAAAAAGGTCATGAGTTTGGCTCCACCACCGGCCGGGCGCGTCGCTGCGGCTGGTTTGATGCCGTCGCGCTGAAACACGCGGTGCAGATCAACAGTATTTCCGGCTTGTGTTTGACTAAGCTGGATGTGCTTGATGGCTTAGAAAAAATTTGTATATGTGTGGGTTACAAAAGCGAGGATGGGGATAATGGCCTGGGCTTGGCAGACAGTGATAGCTATGAAAATCTGCAGCCGGAATATGAGGAAATGCCAGGCTGGACAGAATCAACCGTTGGCGTCAAAAGTGTGGCAGAGCTGCCAGCGAATGCTGTTGCCTATATAAGGCGGGTTGAGGAATTGGTGGGTGCACCGATCGATATCATTTCAACCGGCCCGGATCGCAATGAGACTATTGTGTTGCGCCATAGTTTTGCCTGATGCGCCTGTCAGGTTTAAGCTGTGCGAGTGGGCTGCGAGCTTTTAGCGATGGTTGTTGAGGAATGTCTCGCTTGAATACAAAAAACGCAGCTATCTTGGCTGCGTTTTTGGTTGATATTTCCTTGAGGTCTTCGAAGCCCCTGCTATACGTATACGATCCTAATTAACACTGTTGTTAAGTTGGCTTAGCATGCTTCGGCGACTGTTTATCATTTCCTTGTAGGTTTGAGCCATGGAAAAATCCATATCGCCGTCATCACTGATTTCCATTTCCTGGCGCTGCTTGTTGAGTTCCAGCATTTCCTTAACAAGCTTTTCTTTGAGCGCGTTGGTATTATGAATGTTCAGTCCAGTAACGGCATGGGTCTTACGTGGACGGGTGCGTGCACGTAGCTTCTGAGGAGTTTCCATCGTCTTGTTGTCCTGTTTAGTGCTGGATACTGCAAATTTATAATTGTTTGGGGTAAGCATAGCTGCTTATCGGCTTTTTGCCACATATCAATAAGTTATTAACATATTGTACTTGGCTTCAATATATGACGATAAATTGACATGTTGGGTTATTTTTTCGCTGGCATTTCTGTCTTGTTGAGGTATTTTTTCTAGAAACGTCAATAAAATACTGTTTCTTATAACTAAAGCTGTTTTTTGCCCGAATTTTGGTGGTTATTTTTTATTATTTTTGAGTTTTTTTTAAGCTGCTTTTGGTTATATGGCAGCGGAGTGGTGTGTTTTCAGCTTTCAGCTTTGATAAAGGCGCGTAAATGCAGTTAATAACCTCATGGATAGTAGTCTTAAGTCGAGCTGCCGAGTTCAGGCGACGTACTCTCAATGGGCTCAATTAACCCCCCCCCCAACTGAGTTATTAGAATAATGATTAACTGGAATCAGATTGATACCGTGTTGTTGGATATGGATGGCACCTTGCTTGACCTCCATTATGATAACTATTTTTGGCTACAGCACCTGCCTCGCCGGTATGCGCGCAGGCATAACCTGGACGAGCAGCAGGCTAGGGAGCGATTGTTTGAGCTGTTTGATAAGGAGAAGGGCACCTTGAACTGGTATTGTGTTGATTACTGGTCTGATCGCCTTGATGTTGATATTGAGGCACTGAAAAAAGAAATAAAGCACCTGATTGCGCTAAGACCCTATGTTGAAGAGTTTTTACGACTATTGCATGACAGCCCCCGTGAAGTGCTGTTGGTGACCAATGCCCATGCCAAGAGCATGAATTTGAAAATGGCGGAAACGGAGATTGGCCAATATTTTAACCATATTGTCTGTTCTCACGATTTCCACTGCCCCAAGGAGGACCCGGCTTTTTGGCCCTTGCTTCAGCAAAAACACTATTTTGATCCGCAAAGAACGCTGTTTATTGATGACTCTGCTGCGGTGCTGGAGTCGGCGGAAAGTTTTGGTATCCGTTATTTGTTGACGCTACTACAACCTGATAGCAAGCTTGCCAAGCGGGAGCTAACGCAATACCCGGGTTTTCATCACTTTGACAGTATAATGCCGGATATTACCGACAAGGTGCTGCGATGAGGGATGTCAGCATGAAAGATAAAGAGCTGAGGAGTAAATCGCCGGCTAGCAAAGTAAGGTTGGATAAATGGCTGTGGGCGGCCCGCTTTTTTAAAACCAGAAACCTGGCAAAGCAGGCGATAGAGGGTGGCAAGGTGCGCTATGAAGGTGGCAGAGCCAAGGTCAGCAGGGAGGTGTTGATAGGCGCCTCTTTACAAATACGTCAGGGTTATGATGAAAAAACGATTATTGTGAAGGCGCTTAGCGAGCAGCGTCGTGGTGCGCCAGAGGCTGCGCTGTTGTATGAGGAAAGTGCTGAAAGTATCGCCCAAAGACAGCAGCAGGCCGAGCAGCGCCGGGCGATGAATGCTGATGGCGCCTATCAAAATATGCGCCCTTCGAAAAAAGGCCGTCGTCAGATACATCGCTTTAAGCAGCAGGGTCTCGACTAATGG
>JAUXDF010000242.1 GCA_030618505.1 Spongiibacteraceae bacterium
GCGATAAACCCGGAAAGTCCCCCATGGGAATGGATTTAATACCGGTTTATCCATCTGATAAAAATTCAGTCGATCAACCGGGGACGGTTTTAATTTCGCGTTCGGTAATCAATAATTTAGGTGTCAGGCTGGGAAAGGCCAGCCAGCAGGATCTTTCCAGAGAGGTTAAAACGGTCGGTTTTATCGGTTTTAACGAACAAAGCGTCAGTCATTTTCACAGCCGTGTAGAAGGCCGGATTGCAGAACTATCGGTCACGGCGGTGGGTGATCCGGTAAAAAAAGGTCAGAAACTCTATGAGCTGTATTCCCCCGCACTGGTGAATGCCCAGGAGGAATACCTGGTGGCCATCAATGGCCATAGCTCACGCCTTATCAAGGCGGCTCAACGAAAACTGGAGGCGCTGGGTATTGATCAGTCGCAGATTCAGATTTTAAAACAGGCTAGAAAAGTTAAACAGCGCATGCCATTTTATGCGCAACAAAAAGGTTATGTGGCGGTGCTGAATGTCAGGGAAGGTAGCTTTATCAAGCCTGCGACAAATGTTCTTTCCGTGGGCGCACTGGATAGTGTCTGGGTGATTGCAGAAATTTTTGAGCGGCAGGCGGGCTGGATTGCTGCCGGTCAACCTGTGGTGATGACTACCGAGTCCTATCCGGAAATTCAATGGAAGGGCGCGGTGGATTATGTTTACCCGGTATTAAATGATCAGACCCGTACGCTACGGGCGCGGGTTATTTTTGATAATCAGGATCAACGCCTGAAACCCAATATGTTTGCTCAGTTAAGTATCGAAGGAGGCCTCAGAGCGTCTGTACTTTCTATTCCCAAGGAAGCAGTGATTAGAAATAAAGGTATTGAACGGGTGGTTAAGTCCCTCGGTGACGGAAAATTCAAATCCGTGCGTATTCAAACCGGTATAGAAAGCAATGCCTTGATTGAAGTGCTGGAGGGCTTGAAAGAAGGTGATGAAGTGGTGATTTCCTCACAGTTTCTGATTGATTCTGAATCAAGCATTAGTGCCGAGTTATCGCGTATTGAAGGCAGTGAAGTCGAGAAAATGACAGCGCAAAAAACGGTGCTTGTCGCCGACAACGTTTCCCAAGACCTTACCCCCGAAGCCGCTGAGCCCGTTATTGCTATCGGTGAAATTAAGGAGGTGATCACCTCTATGAATATGCTCAATGTAAGACATGAGCCGATCAAAGCCTGGTCCTGGCCGGCGATGACGATGATGTTTAAGCTTGGCGATGCCATTGAGATCAAGCATCTAAAAGCAGGCCAAAAAATCAGATTTGAATTGATAGAAACCACCAGCGATGATTATGAAATCACTAAAATCTATTGATGATTGTCTTGAACATCACTGCCGCTCGAATATTTATCTTTATAGCAATACCAATACCAAAAATAGCCTTAACTATAGGATTAAACAATGATAACCGCCGTCATTCACTGGTCTGTACACAACCGGTTTTTTGTTATCCTTGCCGCACTGGTTATTTTCGGGGGCGGAATTTACTCACTGAGTAAAACACCCATCGATGCTATACCTGATTTGTCCGATGTGCAGGTTATTATAAAAACTTCCTATCCCGGGCAAGCGCCCCAAGTCGTGCAGGATCAGGTGACCTATCCACTGACTACCGCCATGCTGTCGGTGCCAAAAGCGGTGACGGTGCGCGGTTATTCCTTTTTTGGTGATTCTTATGTCTACATTATTTTTGAAGATGATACTGACCTGTATTGGGCGCGATCTCGAGTGCTGGAATACTTAAGTCAGGTCGCTGGAAGCTTGCCCTCGGAGGCGCAGTCAGAGTTGGGGCCCGATGCGACTGGTGTTGGCTGGGTTTATAGCTATGCCTTGGTTGATCGGAGCGGCAATTACGATTTGGCACAATTACGCAGTCTGCAGGATTGGTTCTTGAAATACGAGCTGCAAACCGTTGCCGGGGTGTCAGAAATTTCTACCGTGGGCGGCATGGTGCAGCAGTACCAGGTGGTGGTTGATCCTAATAAATTGCGCGCTTACAACATGCCTATCTCCCATATACGCACGGCGATACAGCGGGCGAATCAGGAGTCGGGGGCATCGGTGGTTGAGATGGCCGAGGCGGAATATATGGTGCGAACCAGCGGTTACCTGCAAAGTATTGATGACATTAACAAGATTCCCCTGGGTGTCAATAAAAACGGCACAGCACTGCAACTTGGGACTATTGCCGAAGTTTCTCTAGGGCCGCAAATGCGCCGAGGTATTGCCGAGCTAAATGGCGAGGGTGAAGTTGTTGGAGGCATTGTCGTTATGCGCTTTGGTGAAAATGCCCAAGATACTATTGATGGTGTCAAAGCCAAACTGGCCGAGCTGCAAAAAAGCCTGCCCAAAGGCGTGGAGATTGTCACCACCTATGATCGCTCCTCATTAATTCAGCGTGCCGTCGATAATCTTTATCAAAAACTGTTGGAAGAGTTTATTGTTGTAACGCTTATCTGTGCGGCATTTTTGTTTCATTTTCGCTCCGCCTTGGTGGTTATTATCAGTCTGCCGATGGGAGTTTTGGCCGCCTTTATGGTTATGCACCTGCAGGGTATTAATGCCAATATCATGTCCCTGGGTGGTATTGCCATAGCTATTGGCGCGATGGTAGATGGCGCCATTGTGATGATCGAAAATGTCCACAAGCATATGGAAAAAACCGAGGTGACCGATGAGAATCGCTGGCAGCTGATCGCCAAAGCCTCCAGCGAGGTTGGGCCACCGCTATTTTTCTCCTTGTTAATTATCACCCTCAGTTTTCTGCCCGTTTTTACCCTCGAGGCGCAGGAAGGAAAAATGTTCTCGCCGCTGGCCTTTACCAAAACCTATGCAATGGCAGCGGCAGCCGGGCTTTCGATAACCTTGGTGCCGGTATTAATGGGATATTTTATTCGTGGTCGAATTCTGCGGGAGGATAAAAATCCGCTGAACCGTCTTATTACCGCTGTTTACACACCGTTGATTCATGGTGTGCTGGATAAGCCAAAAGCCGTGTTGTTTTTTGCCTTTATACTTTTTCTCGGTGGTATTTGGCCACTCAGTAAAATCGGCAGTGAATTTATGCCACCTTTGGACGAGGGTGATTTAATGTATATGCCCACCACCTATGCGGGCATCTCCATCGGCAAAGCGCGCCAGTTATTGCAACAGACGGATAAATTAATACGCACCGTGCCAGAGGTTAAAACCGTATTTGGTAAAATTGGCCGGGCAGAAACGGCAACCGACCCCGCACCGCTTACCATGATCGAGACGGTTATTCAGTTTAAAGACCGGGATCAGTGGCGCGAGGGTATGACGCAGGAGAAATTACGCAAGGAGCTGGATGGCTTGATTCAATTTCCGGGCCTGACCAACGCTTGGGTAATGCCTATTAAAACGCGTATTGATATGTTGGCCACCGGTATTAAAACTCCGGTGGGTATTAAAGTGGCAGGGCCTGATTTGGCGGAAATTGAAAAAATTGGAAAACGTCTTGAAGAAGTTATTCCTCAAGTACGAGGTACGGCATCGGTATATTCCGAACGTGTGGCCGGTGGACGTTACATCAAGGTTGATATTGATCGGGATAAAGCTGCACGTTACGGGCTGAATATCGCCGATGTGCAAATGGTGGTACGTACTGCGATTGGTGGCATGAACGTGACGGAAACCGTAGAGGGACTGGAGCGTTACCCGGTCAATCTGCGTTACCCGCAATCGTATCGAAATTCTCTTGCGCAGTTAAAAATGCTGCCAGTGATTACTCCTAATAACTCACGTATTGCTCTGGCCGATGTTGCAAGGGTATATATTGACGATGGCCCGCCAGCGATCAAAAGTGAAAATGCTCGCCTTAACGGCTGGACCTATATTGATATTAGCGATAGAGATATTGGCTCCTATGTGCGTGAAGCGCAGGCACTGGTTGCCGAAAGCGTAGAGTTGCCGGCGGGTTATTCCATCAACTGGTCGGGACAGTATGAATATATGGTGCGGGCGAAGGAGCGTTTGACGATGGTTGTGCCGCTTACGCTGGCGATCATTATGGTGTTGTTATACATAAGTTTTCGTAATGCTATGGAAGTGGCCATTATTATGGGTACGCTACCCTTTGCCCTGATCGGCGGAATCTGGTTGATGTATATTTTTGGTTTTGATTTTTCAGTGGCTGTGGGGGTTGGTTTTATTGCCCTGGCGGGTGTCTCTGTTGAAATTGGCGTATTGATGCTGGTCTACCTAGATATGGCTTATCAATCAATGAGCGAGCGAGTACAGAGTGAAGGCAGGCTTCCTTCGAAAGCCGACGTAAAACAAGCCGTTATCGATGGGGCTCGTCAACGGGTTCGCCCCATTATGATGACCTTTGCCGCGATTGTTATCGGCCTAGTGCCGATTATGCTGGGGGAGGGCACGGGCTCTGAGGTGATGCGCCGCATAGCAGGCCCTATGATTGGGGGAATGGTGACAAGCCTGCTATTAACGCTATTGGTGATCCCTGCGGTTTACAGCCTTTGGAAAGGAAAAACACTTGGGAACTCTGAGTGAATTTGCGCATTGAGTTTGGTCGGGAGTATCTGGAGGAGGCTGTTTTTGAGGGGGCTGTGTCGCGCTTGAGGCCGGTGTTGATGACGGCGACGTTTTTGACTTTGTTTGTGTTGCCGGTGCTGTTTGCGTCATTTTCTGAGGGGAAGTTGAGGGATATGCGCCTGTGAGGTTGGGGTGCTGGCAGGCGGGGTAGACTAGTTGGGCTTCGATGAGTTTATTAACGCTGCGTGCGGACACCATTTTGGCGGTCGCTCGTGAAAACACAAAAAGACGTGTTTTCCCCGCTTCCTTTATCCAAAATGGTATCCGTACTCGCTAAAACTCATAGGCGCCCAACTAGTCTACCCCGCCTGCCTGATCTGTGTGATGGCATAGGAGATTTGGTGGGCTGGGGGTTTGCTAAACTGAAAATCAAAGGGCATTATATTTAACGTGAAAAATACGAGGGAGTGTTGTTGTGAAATATATTAAAGAAACTCAGAAAAGTGTGGCTCAGGCGGTAAAGGATTTGCAGGCAGCGATAGCAGAACAAGAGTTCGGTGTTCTGCATATTCATAACCTTTACGAAACACTGAATAAAAAAGGCGTGCCCTTTGAGTATCAGTGTCAGGTTCTGGAGGTGTGTAATCCACATCAGGCTGCCAAGGTGCTGGCAGAAGATATGGATTTAAACATGGCTTTGCCCTGTCGTGTTTCGGTGTATGAAAAGGCGGGTGGAACCTATATTGGTATGCTGAGCCCGAAGGCCATGTTGTCACAGCTTTCAGATTCAGCGCAGTTATCGAGTGTTGCCGAAGAGGTGGAAGAGGCTATTTGTAAGGCAATCGATA
>JAUXDF010000193.1 GCA_030618505.1 Spongiibacteraceae bacterium
GCCGCCGCCACCGGTGTTATGCCACTGGATATGCCAGAATCAGTACTGGTGCGTTTTAAGGGTGAAATGAAACCCGGTATCACTCTGCGTGATCTGGTTCATGCCATTCCCTACTACGCGATCAAAGAAGGTTTATTGACGGTAGAAAAGGCCGGCAAAAAGAATATCTTCTCTGGTCGTATACTTGAAATCGAAGGCCTCGACGGACTCTCTGTTGAGCAAGCTTTCGAACTCTCCGATGCCTCAGCCGAACGCTCAGCAGCAGGCTGTTCAATCAAGCTTGGCGAAGAGTCTATCGCCGAATACCTGCGATCCAATATCATCCTGTTACGCTGGATGATTGGCGAAGGTTACGGCGACCCACGCACCCTGGAGCGTCGCGCTCAGGCGATGGAGAAATGGCTGGCCAATCCAGAGCTAATGAAAGCCGATGCAGATGCGGAATACTCCACTATCATCGAAATCGATTTAGCCGATATCAACGAGCCAATCGTTTGCTGCCCTAACGACCCGGATGATGCCAAACTGCTTTCTGAAGTTGCCGGCACCCAAATCGACGAAGTCTTTATCGGCTCCTGCATGACCAATATCGGCCACTTCCGTGCGGCAGGAAAAATGCTGGAAAACAACAGCAAGCCACTGTCCACACGCCTGTGGATCACCCCTCCCACCAAAATGGACGAGAGCCAGTTGATGGAGGAAGGTTATTACAGCATCTATGGCCGCAACGGAGCGCGCACTGAAATGCCGGGCTGCTCACTGTGTATGGGCAACCAGGCTCGGGTCGCACCAGGGGCTACTGTTCTGTCCACCTCCACGCGTAACTTCCCCAACCGCCTTGGTGATGGCGCTAATGTCTACCTGACTTCCGCTGAACTAGCTTCAGTGGGTGCCATTATGGGCAAACTGCCAACACCGGCGGAATATCTGGAATATGCCAAAGGGATAGATTCATCAGCTGCGGAAATCTACCGTTATTTGAGCTTTGATCAAATGGCTCAATATAAGGACGCTGCTGATAACGCGCAGATTCCTGCGATAAACATTGAGGAAGTGAAGGTTTAGCGCCAAGCACTATTCGCCCCAGCCTTTCCTGGCTGGGGCACCCCTTAAACACCCAGTCCCCTAGCCCTTTTCCCTGTTCTTTCCTATACTTAGTAACTCCAGCGAGCGGTAGCGCAGATAATTATTAACAAATAAGGATTTTTTTGAAGAAGCAATGCTTTTCCGCCATACCGCTGTTGCTCAGCAGCTTTGCTTTGCTTGCAGAGGACGTCGACTACTTTGACTTGGCACTTGAAGATTTACTTAACCTTAAAATCTACACCGCCAGTCAGGAAGAAGAAAGTACCGCCTCCACCCCCGCTACCACCTCGGTCATTACCGCTGAGCAGTTGACGCAATGGGGAGTCAACAACCTTTATGAAGCCCTAAGCTTTCTGCCCGGCATCGTACTGAATGAAACCTATATGGGCTATTCCGTGCTCACTTTTCGTGGTGTGACACCAGGGCTCTATAATAACAAAGCACTATTTATGATTAACGGACAGCCAGCACATGAAGCGCTGTTCGGCTCCTCACACCTGGAATACATACCGCTGGAAATGGTGGAGAGAATAGAGGTGGTAAGAAGCCCTGCCTCAGCCCTCTACGGGACTAATGCCATCAGCGGCGTAGTCAATGTCATCACCAAACAGCAAGGCAATCAGGCTAATATAAAACTGGGCAGTAACAATCATACTTATGCTTCCCTGGTACACCATATCGATAAACTTTCGATTAGCATGAGCAGCCTGCGAGATGACGGTTATTCATACAGCGGCACCGAAGATGAATTAGGTAACCCGGTAGATTTTGATTACAACGAAGCACGGGATAATATCTTTATTGATTACCGTCCAGAGGGTTGGCGAATAAGTGCGGCCTACTATGAGGTAACAAAAGCCAAGTTTGGATTAAACCCGATCATCTATCACCATGGTGATAACCATTTTGAAACATTACAATTATCCCTTAATCGCTATCAAGACATTGGCAAGGGAACACTAAATCTATGGCTGCGCTATGACGACATGGACAAGGAACTTGATGCAGAGTCATTCCCCCCTCTTAACAACCCGGTAAGTATCGTTAACACAGTCAAGCGCTCCTCGGCTGAAATTCAATATAAGTATCCACTCTCTTCAACAAGCAATATTATTGTGGGCAGCAGCTACGAAAAAAACAAAAGTGATCCTATGGTATTTATCGATTCAAGCGATGGATCGATAAATCCGCTCAGCCCCTTTACTGACAACAAAGAATCACACAACACCGCCATTTATGCGCAAATAAAACAAAATTTCAGCACTAAACTGACTGCCGTTTTGGGGCTACGCTCTGAAAACGACCACGACTCAGGGAGCAGCGGCCTCATCCCCCGCCTCGGGATAAGCTATGAATTCATACCCGCAAGCTACTTAAAAATATTATATAGCGAAGCATTCAGAACACCTGTATTCCTCGAAAAATATGCCGACGTTCCTAATATCCTCAATGGCGACATTAACCTTGAGCGCGAAAAAATTCAAACCTATGAAATTGGCCTTAACTCCAGAATAAACAAATCCAACACTATCGCTGTGACCGCATTTCATCTCGATCTCAGTGACGAAATTACCCGCCGCCCTGCCGACCCGGCAGGCACGGAGTACTACAATGCCCCCGGGCGGACAATGTACGGTATTGAAGCAGAATGGAAATCCATGCTGACAGAAAAAGCCAGCCTCGATTTTAACCTCAGCTATATCGATGGCGAAGAAGATGTCTTCGACGCTGCACCTTTTATTGCTAATTACACGATGAACATCATGCTTAACTATCAGTTATTTTCCACTTTCGATATCAGCGTATCCAACCAGACTATTAGCGCTAAAGACTACATTCTCACTAGCAACGAAACCGGTGAGGTAGACGGCTACAACCTGACCAATCTCGTTTTAAATTACCACCCCAAAAATTACGAAGTCTCATTAATTTTGCGCAATATTTTCGATGAAAATTACACTTACCCCGAACCGGTGCGAAGAAATATAGCAGAGATTCCTGGAGGGGCGGGAGCTACGGCTTATATCAACATGACTCTGCACTACTAAGGGGAAATTAATTGAAACACTCCCAAACAACCAAACACCGACGAAACAATAACGGAAGTCTGGATGCAAAAATCAAGAAGGGCTAAGCTGCTTTAGCCTTAGCGTGCTAAAAAATGAGTCATCAAAGCAAAATTCTAACTGCTCCAACCACTGTAAAAGCTGATCTATGTGCTCACCAGCCAGAACATTCACAAGAAGCTCCCCACTTATTTCATCAAAGTTTTCTATAAGACTGATAATCTTATAAGAGTCCAATACAGAAGGCACGGTAATAGGAGGAGTAGACAATGACAAGGCCGCCAAGGTTTTTAACTTACGAACGACACTAATAGGCAACTCTTTAAAAATTGCATGCGTAGAAAACAGATCAATCTCCGCTAACTGAGCGATACTGACAATACCCACTGCATTGAGAGCAAGTGCGCGCTTTTCACCAACACCATCAAGATTAATTACAGGCTGTTGAGACAAATACTTTAAACTACTCGAAGCCTGCCAGGCGGAAAGCGCCACAGACTGGCTATTCAAGCCGTCATATTCCTTTGCTTCGTAAAGCACATCTATCAGCCAACCACCCTCAGCCTGCGGGTAACGCATGTTATTAAATGATAAAGACTCGCCCTCATCCTGCTGCCCCATGCGAACTCTCACCCTCTCCAACTGCAGTTTCTGGGTTTGACCATATTGCTGCGCACTACTTACAGCGGTCGCAATTTCACTGTGAATCAGCAAGATAACATCATCAACATTCAGCTTTGGCATGAGGCTCGCAATCGCAATTAGGTGACAGTTTTAAAATGTATTTCAACTTCACTAAAAATATTGGCTTTTGCCTGAGTGTCCTGTGGCGATTTATTGCTTGCCTGTTTTACAGTCAAGCGAACCTGATCAGTCAAATTTGGCTTTAACAAACCAACATAGCGGTTAAGTGGCTGAATAGGCGATGCGATGCGACGGGCTAAAGGCTGAGCCACCGAGTTCGCCAAGGCCACGTTTCGTGTACCATCACTTACCGCCTCAGTGGCTTCTGACTGCCCGGCTTGGGCAGTACTAAAGGTCAGCTTGGCATTTATCTTTCCGCTTTCGACGACAATACTTGGCAATCCATTCTCAACCAGCTGCCGAAAAATTGCCCGCTTCTGAATAGCTAAAGGTTCACCCGCTTTTCTATAGATTTTACTCACACCTTGCAAGGTCAATTGGTTTTTTCTAGGTAGAAAATCACCGCTCCCTAAATCAATACCAAGACGCTCCTTAATCGGTGGTTTTTCTTTTTGGTTAGCTTTTGCCGGTGTATAGGGCGCATCTTCATAGATAGCATGAACAAGCGGATCAAAGTCACTGGGAAAGTAACCTTCCAGTAGCAAGTCTACTTCCCGAATAAAATACTCCTGACTTAGCATCGCATCAAGAAATACACTCTCAGGCTGTAAAAGCATATTTTGCAGCTCAAGCAATTTATCTTGTTGTTGTACCTGAGAGCTTATGGTGGCATCAAAAATCTCCGAGATGAGCTTCGCGACAAATTCCGCGAAGCCCAATTCAATGGGAGACATAATATCATCTGACATTGAATAATCCCTGTTTATTGATCAAGTGGTAGATAATCGGTCTTAAAGTTAATGCGCACACGGCCATAAATCTGCACACTACTTCCGGATCTATCCTGATCGGTTTTTGTCGCCGTCGATATTTTAACGCTATTGTAAGAGGTTGATGCTGAGGCCTTAACCCATGCAGACAAAAAACCACCAGTTTTCGCTTTGGCACGAAATGCGAAATTTTTCCGCTGGTAGTCTCGGGTTTTTTCCTGGTAAAAAGAAGATCCGTAGGTATTAAATATCAAACGGGTTTCTATATCACCATCTTCCACAACCAGTCGTAGCAAGCCCTGCTTGACCATCTCCTTCAACAAAGAATATTTATCAGCGGAGATGCGTTTAGCGACGGCATCAAGAATGCTCTCAAACTTCGCTTCAGTAAGATTACCCGCAGCAGCTACCTTGTTATCACTGGCAATACCGGCATCCTTAACGGTCAAGGCATTGTTAATCGCCTCCGCATCAGGCGCAGTCAACGCATTACCAATTTTTACCTGCGAGGCATCACCACTTTCCAGGTCTTTTGGCGGAGAGACATTAGATAAAAACTGCAGCAGCATCTCGCCGCCTATATCATCTTTGGTGTCATTGATAAATGTTGTTAAGGTTTTTCCAGTTTGCTGCAGCAAATCAATATACGACTCTGTTTGCCGCAAATTAGTAGCAACCAATGAATCAAAAACATCGGTTATTAATTTAGTCGTGAATTCAGGAAAGCCTATTTCTGACAGGCGTGCTGACTGGGTTACTGCTTCAGATGTTCCAGACATAACTTACTCCAGATAAAATAAATAATGATATCTGAATCAAACAATGGGAACGACAAGATAAAACTACGAAATATCTAATCCCTGATATTGATTCATTCCTTTAGTGCAAAACGATCATATCCATTTTTTTTAGAGCAGTCTACATACTGATGTTAAATGGTTCTCATATCTAACGATATTATTTTGTCGAAAGGCAGAGATATAACGTAATACGATTTAAAAATAAGTGCTATTTTCCATTTGCGATCAGCAGAATCAAACAGCCTCCTTTTGTGAGGATAGCCTCACCAATTTAACCGATATTTTACCGACCTTATTTTTAAGCTGCTTAATCTTTGCTTTTGTCACTACCTGGTCCTGGTATTGAATTTCCTCATAGAGCTCAGATATTTCCACAACCTGTCGCCTCAGATCCGGTCTTGCACTGACAATACGTAATGAAAAATCCCGCACACCCTCACCTTCGCGCCGAGTTATGCCTGACTTTGCGATTTTTTTACAAAACCTTCGATAAACTTTTGTCACCGGATCCTCACGCCGAGGCGGTTGTGAGAAAAGCAACTGCAATGCGATCAGACCAATCACTACTCCGCCTGCAGATAATATAGCGATAATCAAACGCTGGGGAGTCACCTCTCCTAGCAAGGTTTTTAGTGTTTCCATCTGTACTTCATCATCATATCCCAATACAAATTGATGCCAGCTGTAATTGAGTTGGTCATAACGCTGTTGTAATTCCCTAATCCATTGAATATTACGAAGCCTCAACGCAGAAAAAGGGGAGTCAGCCAAGAAGCTGTGCTGCCTCGCCAAAACCTCCTCACTACCTAACTCAATACGATCAGGTGATACTGCGGCCGTTGGGTCAATACGCACCCAGCCACTGCCTTCAAGCCACACTTCAGACCA
>JAUXDF010000211.1 GCA_030618505.1 Spongiibacteraceae bacterium
AGATCCTGGCCAACGCCAATCTTGCGACTTAAAGGCCTTGAAAAGGCCTAGGAGCTAGATTGGCGTTGGCCAGGAGCGGACTTAATTTTCGAAAACTTCCGGTTTCTGGTTAGGCACTAGTTAGGGATCGACCCTGGGTAATAATTTTTTAAATGTTACCCTATTTGTTACCCTGAGCTGAATTTCAGACAATAAAAAAGGCCACATCTCTGCGACCTTTCTTAAATAAGCCTTGAATTTCAAGGCGTTATATGGCTCCGCCTGCTGGGCTCGAACCAGCGACCCAATGATTAACAGTCATTTGCTCTACCAACTGAGCTAAGGCGGAATGAAGTCTAACTTGCTAAGGCCGCGTATATTACTGGCGCTTTTTATAATGGTCAACACTTTTTCCTATTGTTTTTTAAGTGGTTAAGAAGCACTCTTTGTGGTCGGCGCTGCCTTTGGCTACTCTCGTTTAAATTCTTCAGTATAATGCTTGGTTCTTTTCTTTGTGCTGCGGAATATGTATGACTAAGCCGTTTAAGGTCCATTCGAAGTATCAGCCTGCAGGTGATCAGCCGGCGGCAATTAAAGCGCTGTACAGTGGTGTGCAGGCGGGGCTGCATTCGCAGGTTCTGCTGGGTGTGACTGGCTCAGGCAAGACTTTTACTGTGGCCAAGCTAATTGAAAAGCTGCAGCGCCCAACGATTGTCCTCGCGCCCAATAAGACTTTGGCGGCCCAGCTTTATGGGGAGTTTAAGGAGTTTTTCCCCGATAACGCGGTTGAATATTTTGTCTCCTATTACGACTACTATCAGCCCGAAGCGTATGTGCCTGCCTCCGATACCTTTATCGATAAAGATGCATCGGTAAACGAGCATATTGAACAGATGCGGCTTTCTGCAACCAAGGCCTTGCTGGAGCGTAAGGACTGTCTGGTGGTGGCTACCGTTTCTGCGATTTACGGCTTGGGTGATCCCCGCTCTTATCTATCGATGATGTTGCATCTTGATCGAGGCGAGGAGGTCGATCAGCGCGATATCCTGCGGCGTTTGGCGGAGTTGCAATACACTCGTAATGATATGGAATTTTCGCGTGGCACTTATCGTGTGCGTGGTGATGTTATCGATATATTCCCCGCCGATGCTGAGGCCGAGGCGGTGCGAATCGAGCTGTTTGATGAGGAAGTAGAGAATATTTCGATATTCGACCCACTGACCGGGGAGATGCTGCGGAGAGTACCTCGTTGTAGCATTTATCCCAAAACACATTATGCCACCCCGCGTGCAACACTGATAAAAGCGCTGGATTTTATTGAGGCTGAGCTGGTAGAGCGCCTGGCGCATTTGCGTGAGCGGGACAAGTTGGTCGAAGCGCAGCGACTGGAGCAGCGCACTAAATACGATATGGAGATGATTCGCGAGCTCGGTTATTGCTCTGGCATTGAAAACTACTCGCGTTACTTGTCCGGGCGCGAGCCGGGCGATGCGCCGCCCACCTTGTTTGATTATATTCCTGATGATTCTCTGGTGGTGGTTGATGAGTCCCATGTCACCATTCCTCAGCTGGGTGCTATGTACAAGGGGGATCGTTCGCGCAAGGAAACGCTGGTTGAATACGGCTTTCGTATGCCTTCGGCTTTGGATAATCGCCCTATGCGCTTTGATGAGTGGGAGCAGGTTGTTCCCCAGCTGGTGTTTGTTTCTGCAACCCCTGGCCCCTATGAGCATGAAAATGCCGATCAGGTGGTGGAGCAAGTGGTGCGTCCCACGGGTTTGATAGATCCTGAAATTGAGATACGTCCAGCGACAACTCAGGTAGATGATTTACTGTCGGAGATTAAAAAGCGCACGGCGGTGGGTGATCGGGTGTTGGTGACGGTGCTGACCAAGCGGATGGCGGAGGATTTGACGGATTATCTTGATGAGCATGGAGTGCGTGTGCGTTATCTGCATTCTGATATTGCGACCGTGGAGCGGGTGGAAATTATCAGGGATCTGCGCCTTGGGGAGTTTGATGTTCTAGTGGGTATCAATCTGCTGCGCGAGGGTCTGGATATGCCGGAAGTTTCGTTGGTGGCGATTCTGGATGCGGATAAAGAGGGCTTTTTGCGCTCGGAACGCTCCTTGATTCAGACCATCGGTCGGGCGGCGCGTAATTTAAAGGGCAAGGCTATTTTGTATGCCGACCGGATGACGGGTTCCATGCAGCGCTCTATCGATGAGACTGATCGTCGTCGTCAAGTGCAAATAGAGCATAATACCAAGCATGGGATTATCCCCAAAGGCGTCAAGAAGGATGTTACTGATATTCTCGAAGGCGCTTATATTCCGGGCAAAAAGAACAAGCGAAAAGGCCGAAAAGTGGCTGAGCCAATGGTTGATTATGAGGCGATGTCTCCAAAGCAGTTGTCAAAGGCAATCAGCAAGCTAGAAAATCAAATGTATCTGCATGCTAAAAATCTTGAATTTGAAGAAGCGGCGCAAGTTCGTGATCAATTAAAGCAGCTTAAAGAAGGCGCCTTCTTAAGAAATTAAACAATCAACCTTAAGGAATTAAAATAACAGCAAAAATTGCCTTGTTGGTGCTTGTCGCATCGACCTTGAGGCTCTATAATCACGCCTCTTTTTTCCTAGGACCGTAGCTCAGTTGGTTAGAGCACTACCTTGACATGGTAGGGGTCGGCGGTTCGAATCCGCCCGGTCCTACCAAATATGTGTGGCATTGATGTGATCTTTTGAGATCGTCAGTGCCATTTTTGTTTTTATCCATCTTACTAATCGCTTTAGTGGGATGTTCACGTGACCTTTAGTAGGGGCCACCACTGATGAAGGATTCGAGCCATGCCTGCAATTACCCTTCCTGACGGCAGTCAGCGTAGTTTTGAAAATCCCGTTACCGTTCGTGATGTGGCAGCTGATATTGGCCCCGGTTTAGCGAAGGCGACACTGGCGGGCAAGGTTGACGGTGTGCTGGTTGATGCTTCGCACCTGATTGAGTCTGATGCCGAGCTGTCTATTATCACCGAGCGGGACGAAGAAGGTCTGGAAGTTATTCGTCACTCCACGGCCCACCTGCTGGCAATGGCAACCCAATCGGTATTTCCTGAAGCGCAGGTGACCATCGGGCCTGTGATTGATGATGGCTTCTATTACGATTTTGCCTATAAAACCGCATTTTCGCCGGACGATCTGCGCAAGATAGAAAAGCGCATGTCTCAGCTGGTTAAGCAAAACCTGCCGATTAGTCGTGAAGTGATGAGCCGTGATGAGGCGATTGCCTTGTTTGAAGGCATGGGTGAGAAGTACAAGGTTGAACTGATTGAGTCTATTCCCGGTGATGAGGAGTTGTCCTGTTATCGGCAGGGTGATTTTATTGATCTTTGTCGCGGCCCCCATGTTCCCAGTACCTCAAAGTTAAAAGCCTTTAAGTTGACCAAGGTGGCGGGTGCTTATTGGCGTGGTGACTCCAAAAACGAGATGTTGCAGCGTATCTACGGTACGGCCTGGGCTAACAAGAATGACTTAAAAGACTATCTGCACCGTATAGAAGAAGCTGAAAAGCGCGATCACCGTAAAATCGGTAAAAAGCTTGGGCTGTTTCATATGCAGGAAGAAGCACCCGGTATGGTGTTTTGGCATGACAGCGGCTGGACGATTTATCAGGTCATTGAGCAATATATGCGTCAGCAGCAACGTGCACAGGGTTATTTGGAGATAAAAACGCCGACCATAGTTGATCTTTCCCTGTGGGAAAAATCGGGTCATGCGGACAAGTTTGGCGATGATATGTTTATGCTGCATACAGATCAGCATGAATTTGCTATCAAACCGATGAATTGCCCCTGCCATGTGCAGGTGTATAACCAGGGCCTGCGCAGTTATCGCGATCTGCCTTTACGTCTTGCAGAGTTTGGTTCTTGCCACCGTAATGAACCTTCCGGTTCCCTGCATGGCATTATGCGGGTGCGTGGTTTTACCCAGGATGATGCGCATATCTTCTGTACCGAAGAGCAGATTCAGCCTGAAGTGGCGGACTTTATCGATTTTTTACATGCCGTATATGATGATTTTGGTTTTAGTGAGGTGATTTATCGCCTTTCAACACGGCCAGAAAAGCGTGTGGGTAGTGATGAGGATTGGGACGAGGCGGAAAAAGCTCTGGCGCAAGCGCTGGATAGCAAGGAGCTGCCTTGGGAAGAGTTGCCAGGTGAAGGCGCTTTCTACGGTCCTAAAATTGAATTTTCGCTAAAAGATTGTATTGGCCGAGTCTGGCAGCTAGGTACAGTTCAAGTGGATTTCTCCATGCCGGCTCGTCTGGATGCGCAATATGTCGCTGAAGATGGTTCGCGACAAACGCCAGTGATGTTACATCGGGCAATTTTGGGTTCATTTGAGCGTTTTATCGGTATTTTGATCGAACATTATGAAGGTGCTTTTCCATCTTGGCTGGCGCCAACGCAGGTTGTAGTCTTAAATATTACCGGTAAACAGCAAGAATATGTGCTCAAAGTTGAAGAAAGCTTGAGAAACAAGGGCTTTCGGGTCAATTCGGACTTGAGAAATGAGAAGATCGGCTTTAAAATCCGCGAGCACACTTTACAGAAGGTGCCCTTTTTGCTGGTAATCGGCGATAGGGAAGTAGAAACAAATAATGTGGCCGTGCGAACACGTCGGGGTGAAGACTTGGGAACAATGAGCGTTGATGCTTTTTCCCAACACCTGCAAGAGGACGTTGAACAGCGCGGTCGTATTGTCTCGGAGGCATAAACTATTAAGAAAGAGAAGGGAAACCGCCCCTTAATCAACAGTAAAATCGAAGCAACTGAAGTGCGACTCATTGGTGTTGAGGGCGAGCAGTTGGGAATTTTGTCCATCGCTGATGCGATGGCATTAGCTGAGAAGGCATCAATGGATCTGGTGCAGATGAATGCAGAAGCATCACCACCGGTCTGCAAGATTCTTGATTATGGGAAAAAGGCTTTCGAGGCCAAGAAGCAAAGAGCGGCTTCAAAGAAGAAGCAAGTTCGAACGCAAGTAAAAGAAATGAAGTTTCGTCCAGGGACGGAAGAAGGGGATTATCAGGTAAAACTACGCAACCTGGTACGTTTCCTAGAGCATGGGGATAAAGCCAAAGTTACTTTGCGCTACCGTGGCCGTGAAATGGCTCATCAGGAAATCGGTATGGATCTGTTAAAACGGATCGAGAACGATTTGGTTGAGTTAGGTTCGGTAGAGCAATTTCCGAAGATGGAAGGTCGGCAGTTAACAATGGTCATCGCCCCGAAAAAGAAGAAGTAATCCCTGTAATTCTGCAGGTTTTACTGTTTTATTCACTGCTAAATGCGGAGTATTTTTCATGTCAAAAATGAAAGTACATAGTGGAGCGGCTAAACGCTTCAAAAAAACGGCTTCCGGTTACAAGCGCAAGCATGCCTATAAGAGCCACATCCTCACTAAAATGACCACCAAGCGTAAGCGTCAGCTACGTGGCACCGATATGATCACTGCAGCCGATAAAGGCCTGGTAGATCGTATGTTGCGTGTTAAATAAAGTGTCGGTCAGATTAATACAGAATAGAGAGGATTAAGGTATGCCACGTGTAAAACGAGGTGTGGTCGCACACCGTCGCCATAAGAAGATTTTAAAGCAAGCAAAAGGTTATTACGGAGCTCGTAGTCGGGTTTTTCGTGTAGCCAAACAGGCTGTTACTAAGGCGGGTCAATACGCTTACCGTGACCGTCGCCAGAGAAAGCGTCAGTTTCGTGCTCTTTGGATTGCTCGTATCAATGCAGCATCACGTGCTAATGGTTTGTCTTACAGCCGTTTGATCGCGGGTCTGAAAAAAGCACAGATCGTTTTGGATCGTCGTGTTTTAGCGGATATTGCGGTACATGATAAAGAAGCGTTTACTGTCGTAGTTGAAAAGGCGAAAGCTGCTCTGGCTTAATGTCCTGCTCAATACTTCTTCGTTTGTTTCTTCTTATGGGAGAGCAGCGTAGAGGTAAAGACAATCGCTAATTCGAAATAGGGAAAGAGCAGGCGCTCTTTCCCTATTTTGCTATAGGGCTTAGTGTTAAAGCTAAGCAGTCCCTTCTCCCTCGGGAG
>JAUXDF010000458.1 GCA_030618505.1 Spongiibacteraceae bacterium
TTGATCGACTGGTTTACAATGGCTAGGTGGATTAGCCTTTCTTGAGTGCTCCCATATTCCAATGGTACTTAAGTTAAGCCGGATCACGGCTTTTAGCTCCTTCTCCCCGGGGAGCACCCGAGGGCATAGCAAAGGCTGGGATGAGGGAGTGGCGAAACCGCTTTACTCTGCCCTCTCCCCAACCCTCTCCCGCAAGCGGGAGAGGGGGTAAAACCGGTACAATTATGCTTAACTAAGTGCCGTTGGAATATGGGAGCACTCAAGAAAGGCTAATCCACCTAGCCATTGTAAACCAGTCGATCAACAAAACTCTTAATGACACTCTGACCCAATTGATTGATTGAGGAGAATTCCATACTGCAGCAGTATTGACCATCAATAAATTCGCACTGCAAAATGCGGGCATAGATATCGGTGCTATCATCACCCAGCATGCACATCGCCAGTGCCATTTTGACTTCACTAAAAGGTTCCAGGTAGATAGGTGAATAGGCCAACAGACCGTTATACCCCAAGTCAATAATTTGTCCTTGGTGTTTACCCTGCACAAGCTCTTTACCTTTCATGCGCTGAAAGGTCAGCGGCATATTCACTTCCACTCGAGGGCTCTTTCTATCCTCTCGACGAGGAACATTCATCAAACGAGGTTTCTCGATGGAAAAAAGCTCATAGAGCTCAACAGGCAGTTTTTTACCTTTTACCTGTACCGAGTTCGGCTCACCCACTTTGATATAATCTTTAGCCAGGCGATAGGTATTTTCACTGATAAGTATTTGACCGCGCAGGCTCTGGGCTTCAATTCTTGACGTCAGATTAACTTCATCACCGATCACCGTGTACTCACTGTGAATTGCCGAGCCGAGCGGCCCCGCGACAACCGTACCGGTATTAAGGCCAATACCCATATAAAGCGGCGGCAAATTCATTACAGCGTTGTGTTCATTGATTTCTGACATCGCCAGCTGCATCTCAACGGCGCAGGCAAGTGCCCTTTCGACATCATCATCCCTGCTCTGCGGTGCACCAAACAAGACCATAATGGCATCACCCATGAACTTGTCGATGGTGCCCCCGTAGCTAACCACTACCTCGCACATCTTTGAAAAGTAGCGATTTAGCATATCCACTACGGCTAGTGCAGAATAGGTTTCTGCAATGGCGGTAAAACCACGAATATCGGACAGTAGAATAGTCACACACTTAGACTCTGCCTTGGCATCTTTATAGCCATCGGCATTTCGCAGTAACTCGCGGATTTTATTACGAAAATGAGAATCTGTAATGCCACCATTGTTTTCGTAAGAATCCCTGACCTCATTACAGATTTGATGAGTAAGGCTTTCGAGATCTGCTTTATTATTTGCCATGATATGCCCCAAACTTGTGACCACTTTAACATTCACCAACTTCAGTATTAAAGGTCTAAAATGTACTGCTCTGCTATAAATATAGACTATACCGTGACACTCTATTATCCCCAAGCGTTTCTGCGCCACTTTTGCCCTACTCTGCCAGCTTAACAACACCTCAAGGAAAATATGCGGAGTTGTCAAAAATTAACATTTTCCGGCAAGCCTCGTCCTATACTTCCTACCTTAGCCCTCCGATAAGTACATATTGAAAGATTATGTCAGTTACCCTTGCACAGTTATGCCATTGTTTTAGCATAACAGTTAAGAAATACTACAATGAGTCATTCGACCGCAAACGTTTTGTAAACAGGAGCTTGTATGCGTACTGAAATCTGCAAGAAACTCGGTATCCAGTATCCGATTTTTGCCTTCACCCATTGCCGCGATGTGGTGGTTGCTGTCAGCAAAGCCGGTGGTATCGGTGTACTGGGCGCCGTTGGTTTTACTCCTGAACAGTTAAAAAAGGAACTTGACTGGATTGATGCAAATATTGGCGACCTGCCCTACGGTGTGGATATCGTTATCCCCCAAAAATATGAAGGCATGGGTGAAATGAATCCCGATAAGCTCGAAGATATGCTTAAGGGCATGGTTCCCCAGGAGCATTACGACTTTGCCGAAAAGCTGCTAAAGGAACATGGTGTACCGGAGTGGCCTGATAAAAATGATGAGATGGGTCTGCTAGGCTGGAATGAAGCCATTGCTACCCTATTGGTTGATGAGGCGCTTACCAGACCTAATTGCCGCCTGATTGCCAATGCGCTGGGTACGCCTCCTGCCGATATTATCAAACGCATTCAGGGCTCCGACCGCCTGGTTGGTGCTCTTTGCGGCAAGGTTAAGCAAGCCTTGGCCCATAAAAAAGCTGGATTAGACTTTATTATCGCTCAGGGAACAGAAGGTGGTGGCCACACAGGTGAGATCGGCTCGATGGTGCTCTGGCCCCAGATTATTGACGCCGTAGGTGATACGCCCGTGCTAGCTGCTGGAGGCATTGGTAGTGGCCGACAAATGCTGGCAGCCATGGCGCTGGGTGCAGCAGGTGTGTGGACTGGATCATTATGGCTGGCGGTAGAGGAAGCCGAAGCAGAACCTGCACAAAAACAGTCCTACTTTGATGCCTCCGAGGAGGATACGGTTCGCTCGCGCGCCTGGACCGGTAAACCCTGTCGCATGCTGAAAAACGAATGGACC
>JAUXDF010000314.1 GCA_030618505.1 Spongiibacteraceae bacterium
CCAGAAAATTTAACATTACCTTTTGCAGTACCGCCGGCATAATAAGGTAGGCCTCTAATCGCTCCGGTTGCCTGAGCGTGAGCAATAACACCCGCTAGCTGGGCAGAGACGGTAACCAGAAAAGCCTCGTCACTTTCATCAAAGCGACGTTGCTCGGCTTGCTGTACAACCAGCACACCCAGCACTTTTCGATGGTGAATAATCGGCGCACCGAGAAAGGACTTATAGGCCTCCTCTCCACTGCCGGGCAAGTATTGAAAGTTAGGATGGGCTTCAGCATGCTCAAGATTGATAGGCTCTTCACGCTTGGCCACCTGCCCCACCAAACCCTCACCTATTGCCAGACTCAGCTTGCCCTCGGCAGTCTTGACCAGGCCCTCGGTTGCCATCAGCAGATAACTATCCGTCGCCGGATCCTGCATATAAACGGTACACACCTGCGTTCCCATTGATTCACGAACGCGGCGCACAGTAATATCCAGCGCAACCTGCAGGTCTTTGGCTGTATTGACCTCCTGAATAATACTTCTCAGAGAACTGAGCATAGATTTTCGCTAATTCCTGCCTTATTTAAGCTGACGCTTGTTGTTTTTCTACCACAGTTTTATACAGCTTTGATTACGGCGTAACAATGTCGCCTATCTTAATTCAGCCTTCAGCAGACGGGCGTGACGTGGTGCTAACTCCTTCATCGCACGCCGATACACCTCACGCTTAAATGACACCACCTGACCCAGTGGATACCAGTAACTCACCCACTGCCAATGATCAAACTCCGGGGAGCTGGTGTGATCCACCTGCACCCGGCTGTCATCAGCCAGCATCTGTAATAAAAACCACTTCTGTTTCTGCCCGACACAAACCGGCTTTGAATCATGACGAATCAGCCTTTGCGGCAGGCGATAACGCAACCAGCCGCGGGTGCAAGATACTATTTTAACGTCCTCCGGGGACAAACCCACCTCTTCGTGAAGCTCACGGTATAGCGCCTCTTCCGGTTTTTCGTCACGCTGAATCCCGCCTTGGGGGAACTGCCAGGCATTCTGTCCAATACGCCGCGCCCAAAATACCTGCCCGAGTTCATTCGCCAACATAATCCCCACGTTGGGACGAAACCCATCTACATCTATCACTATTACACCTATTTAATCAAAAGCTTATCTGTGCCTATTGTTCCATAAATTCTGTGGCAGCGACAGCTCATCACCCGGCAAAGTCTTTTTTTCTACCCTATTATGACAGCAGTGATTTGTAGCCAGGACACTCAAGCAGTATGCTAGCGGCGGTTTTATAAACCGAATACTTAAGTGTAGTCGTAATGGAGAGAATCTGTGAGTTTGGCCATCTTTGATCTTGATAATACCCTTCTGGGCGGTGATAGTGATCATGCTTGGGGGGAGTTTTTGGTTGAAAAGGAGATCGTTGATCCCGCCCACTATCAACAAGCAAATGATCACTTTTACCAATGCTACCAAGCAGGTAATCTCGATATTCTCGAATATCTGGCCTTTGCCCTAAAACCTCTGGCCGAGCACAGCAAGGCGCAACTTGATGACTGGCACCAGCAATTTATGTTGGAAAAGGTTGCTGCCATGCGGCTAGACAAAGCCGATGCCCTGCTGGAAAAACATCGCCTGGCGGGTGACACATTGCTGATTATTACCGCCACCAATATTTTTATCACCGGCCCTATTGCTGCGGCACTGGGGGTCGATGAGATACTCGCCACGGAACCCGAATTTGACGGCGAGCGTTATACCGGCAAAGTCAGCGGTACACCCTGCTTTCAGGAGGGAAAAGTAATCCGTTTAAAACGCTGGCTGGAACAACATCAAAGAGATTTGGAAGGCAGCTTTTTTTATAGCGACTCCCACAACGACCTGCCCCTACTGGAATTGGTGGATAAACCTGTGGCCGTTGATCCCGATGAGCAGCTTCGAGAAATCGCTGAACAACGGGACTGGCCTGTTATTAGTTTGAGATAAACAAAACTTCATACGATCATTTTCTTATATCATCTTCCCTGTGCTGGAAAGCGCTGCACAAGGCATCCATTCCCTTCAAAAAACGAAATGCAGGCGCCATGCCGCGCTCCTCGAACAAGGTCGTTGGGGTGCAATGGTCGGGCGCCTGTGAGTTTTAGTGAGTACGGGCAGTGATGTTGGATTGAGGGAGCGGGGAGAATACGTCTTTTTGTATTCTCACGAGCGACCGCCAACATCACTGTCCGCACGCAACGTAAAAAAACTCGCGAAGCCCGACCATTGCACCCCAACGACCTCCACGCATCTCAAACACCCCGTCTCAATGTCCTATATCACCCGAGCAAATATTGTCTTTAAATATTCAGTTTCCAGAATAGCCGGATGAATCGGATGGTCCGGCCCCTGATACCCCTGGGCAATTACCTGAACACTACGATCAACATGACGACTGGCACTGCGCAACACCTCAAATAACATCGGACGCTCAAGGTGCATCGAACAGGATGCCGATACCAGCAAACACCCATCATTCAACAGACGAATAGCCAGCTCATTAATACGACGATAAGCATTTTGTCCTTTATTCAAATCCTTGCGACGTTTAATAAAAGCAGGCGGATCAACCACCACCACATCAAAACGCTCCCCCTCATCCAGCAGGGTCTGGGCAACATCGTGTGCCTTGCCTTGTATAGCTTCCATACGGTCGGCCACACCATTTAACTCACTATTTTGATGTGCCCATTCCAGGGCCTGCATTGAGCTATCCACGCAAACCACGCCACTGGCGCCGGCATTAAGCGCCTGAATACCCCAACCACCAATATAACTGAAAAGATCCAGCACCCGCTTGCCTTTGGCATGTTTTTGCAGCTCGGCACGACTAATACGATGATCATAAAACCAGCCGGTTTTTTGCCCCTCGCGTATCGGCGCCATAAAATCAGTACCATTTTCACGCATCGGCACCAGATCTGGAGCTGTACCCAATGCATCCTCAACATAAGAAGGCAAACCCTCCAGCTCTCGCATGCCACCATCATTTTTAAACAACACCGCCTTGGGCGACAAGAGCTGCTCGAGAGCGGCAACAATCAGCTCTTTCATCAACTCCATCCCGGCACTGCTGATTTGCACCACCAAAACATCACCAAAACGATCCACCACCAGCCCGGATAAGCCATCACTATCACCATAAACCAGACGATAAAAAGGCTCGGCAAAACAGCGCTCACGCAAAGCAAGTGCGCGCTTAAAGCGTTTCAGTAAAAAGATTTTTCCCACCGGCCTGGTATCACGGGTTAACAGCCGCCCACAGATAAGCGTGTGTGGGTTTACGGTGGCAACACCCATCGCAAGCCCTTTGTCACTCTCCACCAGCACCTGCTCACCCGCACTGAACTGTTTTAAGGAGCAACGTTGGGTATCCACCTCATTAGAATAAATCCAATGGTGACCGCCGCGCAGGCGTTTATCAGCCCTGGGATTAAGACGAAGGGTTTGCAGCGGGGAATTTTTCATAGTGTGAGCTCCAGGGCAGGCGAAAAAATAAAGGCAGATGCCTCAGGGCGGCATTATCAGTGGATTTGACGGCAAGATAAAGCGCTAATTTTCGCTGCTATTTATAAATATTGAACTACAATTAATCGAGCAAATAGCCGAGTACCAACATGTCAGTTGAATTAACAGAAGACCAAATAAAACACCTCCTGCATGGCATCTCCATTCCACCCCAACCGCAGATTATGGTTGACCTGCAAATGGAGCAGTTTGACCCCAACTGCAGCATGGACAGAATCGCTAAACTGATCAGCCAGGATGTCGGCCTGGCAAACAATATTCTAAAAACGGTTAACTCATCTTTTTTTGGCTTAAGCAATAAAATCGCCTCTATCGACCAGGCTATAAACCTGCTTGGCATCACCAGTGTTGTTAACATAGTCAATGCCTTGTCGATACGCGGCAGCTTAAGTGATGAAACCATTATCACCCTCAGTCACTTCTGGGACAGTGCCATGGATATCGCCATGAGCTGTGCCACCATCGCCAAACGTATTGGCTATCGCGCCCCGGATGAGGCATATACCCTGGGTTTATTCCATAACTGTGGCATCCCGTTGCTGGTAGAGCGTTTTGACAATTTCCCGCAAGTAATGGCAGCGGCCTATGCAGACCCCGAAAAGCGTATTGTCGACACCGAAAACAAACTGCTTAACACCAACCATGCGGTGGTGGGATATTATGTGGGTAAATCCTGGAATCTGCCGCGCTACATGTGCGAGGCTATTGCTGATCACCATCGCGCAGAGGACATTTTTATTGATCAGGAATACCAGAAT
>JAUXDF010000112.1 GCA_030618505.1 Spongiibacteraceae bacterium
TCCGCCAAAGTAATCTCTTCGCGGGGCAGGTGCACATTGCTCCCCAGCAACTGCAGCACCCAATTAAATGGATGGCCGTCTGGAAACACGACATGGGACAGTCCCGCCCGCGAGGGCAGTCGTCCGGTGAGAAAACCGGCTCGCGAGGGAGTACAAACTGGAGCGGGAGCGTAAAACTGAGTGAGGGTGAGCCCTTCCCGCGCCAGGGTATCGATAGTAGGAGTGGCGATTGCTCGACTACCAGTCACGCCAAAATCGCCGTAACCCAGATCGTCGAACAGAATAAAGATGATATTAGGGCGCACAGCACCGGCCTTGGGAGCGTTTACATTGCCCAGTTCGGCCAGATAGCTTTGTTTTTCCTTTAGATGCTGAAGGTTATCGAGCTGTTGGTAGCTGATAATCTTGATCGTCGCCCACGCCAGAGGGAGGGCGAGTATTGCCAGCAAAGCCACTTTCCACGTAAACCGTTGCTTGACCCATAATTTCATGACGCATCCTCCTTTTAATAATGCCCTTTGTTGCATAAGCACATCTTCAAGCTTCAGCATTGGCTGGCCACTTCTCAGTGTAACCAATATACAAGCGTTTCCACGATAAGACCTGAGTATTAGCTCTAAATATATGGATAATCATTCTGAATTCAGTATCGAGCGAAATGCAGCTAAGCAGCTCTTAGGGAGCCACTAGGCAAGCAGACCCTGCTTTTTTCCGGGGGCGGCATGTTTGATTGACAGCCTGAAACTCCCTACAATCGGCTAGTCAAACGCCTATACCTTTATCATGCTCATACTATGAATATAGATAATAACGCTATCTCAAATGCCCAACAGTTATTCGCCTGGACTAGCGGCCAACACCAGGATTCCTTCTTTACACTGCTTAAAAATCTTTTTGGGATCAACTGCAATTTCACCAGCAGACCAATGGATGATCAGTTGCGAGAAGCTATGGGCGCTGAACAGCTCTGTGGACAGTGGCGGGAACGAATGGCGCAGCCAACTCTCGCAGACGCCGAAGCATTTATCCGCACCTGCATCATCCAGCTGGAGCAAAATGCCCCGCAGGTGAGTCCGCCTGTAATAGGCATGACCGAAAAAAAACGGAGCGAAGTTTGGGCCACTTCTTCAGGAGGGTCAGTCAGCTTTCGCTCAAATAGTACCGACCACTGGGAATTACAACTGTGTACTGAGGGAGAGACAGTTTACAGCGAAGGTGCCAAACAACACCTCATCAAGGCTGGAAATATCGTGCTAATCCCACCAGGAGTAAACTGTTCTATTTTACGGACACCGAACACCAGTGCCTGGCATCATTATTGGTGCGTATTTACTATTCAGCCTCATTGGAAGCTATGGTGCAGCTTGCTTCAGCACGTTGACGGCTTAACGGTTCTGCAGCTCGATCGTTACGACGCCAAACGTTTTTCACAACTCATCCAAGGTTACATTGATTATACCTATCCCAAGGATCCTCAATGGTGTAGCAGGGCCATATACAACCGTATTGAGTCCCTCTTGGTTGAGCTGCAGGCCGCGCAGCCAGATAAACCAACGCCCCTCGATGGGCGCGTTCAAAGTGCCCTGGGGTTTATTCAGCAGCGTTTCCGTGACAACTGGGGGATTTCGGACCTGGCATCGCACAGCTGCTTGTCCCCCGGCAGACTCTCCGTACTTTTTAAAGAAAGCCTTGGAGCCAGCCCAATGTCATTGCGCGATACCCTGCGCATGAATGAAGCCTGTAGCCTGCTACTCAATAGCCAGAAGTCGATCAGCCAGATTGGTGAAGAGACTGGATACAAAGATCAGATGCATTTTTCACGAAGGTTTAGTGAAATAATCGGACAAAGCCCCAGGAAGTATCGATCAAACAAATAACATGAAAGCTAAGACACCACCCGGATGAAACAAAATAGTCTTCACTGAAAAAAAAGAGTGGCTGCCCCGTTGCTTAGACACTAAGCAACAAATAAGTGTAATTGGGACAGCCACCAAGAGAAAAGCAGACAATTTGACTGGCATTCTTTCTAAAAGAAATTCCAAGCAGGATTAACTGGACTGATTTAATCCCTTACCCGCAAACAACTAAAGACCCTACGCCAACATCACGAATACAGGCACTTTACATCGGCTTAATTGACTATGTAACAATCTAAAGTCAATTGGGTTGAAAATGATTACACGCTGTGCGTAGACTCCTATTGAAACCACGGGCAGATTCCAATCTCAACTCAATACCCTCCCACCCTTTCACTGACTCTCACCTATTTGAGAGTCAATCTAAGCGACGTAATATCGGTTGGGAAAACTAAGCTGGCGCAAATAAGAATGCCGACGAAAAAGAGTTAAGCTCTCAATCGAAACAAAGTTTTTTCACCAAAAACACACTTAAGACTTGGTGACTTTATGTAAATGCTGCTGATGGAATCAACCGAGGGAAATCATGATCAACAATAAACTACAAATTTTCGGAGCATGGAGTGGACTACTCTTTACGGCCATACTGGGCATCGGATGGGGGCTCATTCCCGGTTTTATTCCACCGTTTGATCCTGGTACTGCGGGCCCGGAGGTTGCGGCATACTTTGTAGAAAATTCTATTCATATTCGCATAGGTATGATCATGGCCATGTTCGGTGCCATGTTGATCATGCCCTTTTCGGCCAGTATCGCGCTTGAAATAAAAGAAATTGAAGGCGGCACCGGGATGTTAACCCTATTGCAAATTATGGGTGGGCTCTGCTTAACTATCCTGGTTTTTTATCCCCCACTTTGGTGGGTTCTGGCCAGTTTCCGGCCCGAACGCTCAGCCGAGCTGGTACTCCTGATCAACGACGCCGCCTGGCTACAATTTGTCGGCGGCGTATCGATTATGTTTCCTTCCTTACTTACAGTCGCTGCGGCCGCGTTTATGGATAAACGAGAACAGCCCGTTTTTCCACGCTGGGTTGGATACCTTAGCATCTGGATGTCCATGCTCATTCTTCCGAGTCAATTAATTTTCTTTTTTACCCGAGGACCATTTGCCTGGGACGGTATCATTGGATTTTGGTTAGGGGCAATTGCTCTCGTTGCATGGATTTTGACTGTTTGTTATCACATAAGAAAAGCGGCCATTTTAAGAATGAATAAAGATATCAAACCGTAATTAGTGCCTGCCCATAAACAGCTGTTTTTATAGAGCTCTCACCTCACCCTAACCCTTTTACACCCTGTTTTAGGTGCTCCTCAAGAAGAGGGAACCGTTGAGTACGCGTTTATGGACAGGCACTAATTAGACTGGAAGCAGCCAATACATTGCTATTAGTATCGCGCACATCACAAGCACCCAAACCTCAAAGAGAAGACGCAGTATGAGCGGTGCTGCGCCTACCCCCATAAAATAAATTATTATCAAACGAACCTTAAAAAAAGCGAATAGAAAAAGCACGCTGGTGGTAAATTGATTAGCGTTTTTATATTCCAGGCTTAGCCCTCCAGATAAATACCAGGACATCAGCGTTAAGGCTATTAATAACAGCCAGGCAACAACAACATTAAACTTTAATATGCTCATCTACCCTACTTCATCAAATACAACAGCGGAAACAGTACAATCCACAACAAGTCAACCATATGCCAATAACATGCCCCACCTTCAAGTAACAATAAGCCGTCATCTTTTTCATCTGTGACTTGACGGCTACGAAGAAATAAATAAATAAGAACTAACATGCCTACCAGCAAATGTAATAAATGAATACCAGTAAGCACAAAATAAAACATAAAAAAATCATCCGATAACAGAGTATGACCCTGAGCAATTTTTTCGCTGTATTCAAGAACCTTCAGCACTAAAAAAGCCGTTCCGCAGATAATAGCGGCAAGCAAAAAACGAGCGATCAAATCAGTGCGATTCACACGCGCAGACTCAACCGCCATGACCACAAATAAGGAGCTGGTTAATAGTATCAAGGTATTTAAAGCGCCGTAGTGAATATTAAGCTGCGCCTGTGACAACAAAAAACCATTCACATCCAGTGATCTGTAATAGATAAAAACACAAAATAACAGGCTAAACACCATCATGTCGCCGAGGATAAACATCCATATACCTACTTCTCCATACAGGCTTTTGGTCTTCATCGCAGAAAGCTCATTCTCTGTTAACCATTGATCCATCTTTTTTCTCTTTTGATATCCTTGGCAGTTTTTTTGATAATCGTCACTGCCTGTGTCAGATTAATCACAGTCGACGAAGCGATTCCAGAAAGCGCAAAAACTTAAACTTCTTAACAAAAAAAGTCAGGCTCCGAAGATACGGAACCTGACAAGGACCACAGGGGTCGACCTGAAATACAATCTATTGTATTACGAGCTGATATACCTCCTTTATAGGATTCAAGCTTTAATTAACTAGTGCCCATCCAGAAATCAAACAAAGAGGTTATGGCCAATGCTGATCTTGCGACTTAAAGGCCTTGAAAAGGCCTAGGAGCTAGATTTGCGTTGGCTATGACCGGATTTAATTTTCGAAAGCTACGAGTTTCTGGATGGGCACTATCTAGGCTCATCCGAACCCTGAATTTTTTCAACGATAGCGGTGGTTGAGCACTGATCCCACAAATCAAGCACCGCCACTTCACCACCATAAGCTTCAACTATCTCCCAACCCACCACACCGGTTTTATCATAATCGCCGCCTTTCACCAGAATATCCGGACGGATTTTCTCTAGCAAGTCCACCGGCGTATCATCGGCAAAGGGTAATACCCAATCCACCGCCTCCAAGCCGGCCAGCACGATCATGCGACGCTCAACCGGATTAATCGGTCGGCCACTACCTTTTAGGCGCTTCACCGACTCATCACTGTTCACCGCCACTATCAGCCTATCACCGAGTTTGCGCGCCTGCTCAAGATAGCCCACATGACCGGCATGAATAATGTCAAAACATCCGTTAGTCATCACCACCCGCTCACCGTGGGCGCGAGCATCCTTAATAGCCACCAGCAATTGCTCGACACTAACAACACCACGCTCGGAACCTTGCTCTTTGTGAACTGCTCGGCGCAATTCCGGTGCGCTAATGGCGGCGGTGCCCAGCTTACCAACAACAATGCTAGCGGCAATATTAGCCAGCGCCACCGCCTGTGGCATTTTTTCTCCAGCGGCCAGTGATGCGGCCAATACCGAGATCACCGTATCGCCTGCACCGGTAACATCAAAAACCTCTCTGGCGCGAGCGGGAAAATGCAATTCCGGCTCCCCTTCGCGCAGCAAGGTCATGCCATGTTCTCCGCGAGTAACCAACAAAGCATCAAGCGCAAGCTCAGCAATCAAGTCAATTCCCTTTGATACCAGCTGTTGCTCATTATCACAAACACCCACCACGGCCTCAAACTCACTTAAGTTGGGTGTTAGCAAGGTTGCACCACGATAGCGGGTAAAATCACTGCCTTTGGGATCCACCAGTACTGACACCCCGGCTTTTTTTGCTGCATCAATAATACCCTGCGGATTAGACAGAACACCCTTGGCATAATCAGAAAGAATAATCGCGCCGATATGCGGCAGTTGTCGAGTAAGCTTATCCTCCAAAGACGCGACATCCTGTTGGGCAAAAGGCTCTTCAAAATCCATTCGAATCAATTGCTGATGGCGACTGATTACCCGCAATTTAGTAATGGTCGGATGTTGGCTGGAGCGATGGAAATCACAATGCACCTTGGCCGCTTGCAGGCTTGTCATTAAAGCATCTGCGGCCTCATCATCACCTGTGGCACCCAGCAGGGAAACTCCCGCGCCCAGCGCCGCTATATTCAGTGCGACATTACCTGCCCCGCCTGGCCGGTCTTCACAGCGCTCAACTTTCACCACTGGCACCGGTGCCTCCGGGGAAATTCTGGAAGTGGCGCCGTGCCAATAGCGATCCAGCATCACATCACCGATAACCAGAAGCTGGGCCTGATCATAGCGTGGCATGGTTAGTTTCATTTTCGATTGCATCTCCTGGAAATGTAGCGCGAATCATATCATAGAGCCTGGCGATGCTGTTTGCCAGCGCAAGGGAATTGGGCTAAGGTGCGCGCTTTTCAGCATGAATTCAGGCTCAGCCCATGACAATTAAACTTCCCCTCGATATCTCTCAGGTTAAAGGCTTTCTTGCCGACGATGAAGCCCAGGCTTTGTATGACGCAGCACTAGAAGTCTCACACTTTGGCCCCTGCCTGGAAATCGGCAGTTACTGCGGCAAATCAACCATCTATTTTGGTCTGGCCTGCCAGCAAAACAATGCTGTTTTGTATGCCCTCGATCATCATCGCGGCTCGGAAGAACACCAAAAGGGCGAGATGTTTCACGACCCCGACTTATTTGATGGTCAGGCTGAGCTGATGGATAGTTTTCGTGAATTTCGTACCAATATACGCGCCAGCGATCTTGAGGATACGGTAATACCGCTGGTGTCATCTTCTGCAATAGCTAGCAAGCAGTGGGCAACGCCACTGGCGATGGTATTTATTGATGGCGGACACAGCCTGGATGCAGCACTGTGTGATTATCGTAGCTGGGCCTGTCATGTGAAACCGGGTGGTATCCTGGCCATCCATGACATCTTCCCAAACGCGGAAGATGGCGGCCAGGCACCCTATGAAATTTACAAGTTAGCCCTGGCCTCAGGACTCTTTGAGAAGCTGAGCCGTGTTAACAGCCTCGGACTGCTGCGTCGCATCTAGTAAGCACACCTCTTGAAACAGCTGTGAAGCAGCCGTGTATTCAGTCAAAGCATCGGCGGCCAGAAGGATTGCACCTGCGGTCCAGGTGGGTTTTTCCTCCGGCCACATAATATCTTCTACCCACTGATAACCTGTCCAGTAGGATCCGTCCTGGGCTCGCCACTGGTGCAACCAACTATACACAGTCACCGCACGGGCATGATCACCGGCAGCAAGCAAGGCCATCACCAACTCACAGGATTCAGCAACGGTTACCCAGGGCTCATCAGAAACACAACGGCAACCCTGCTCAGCGACCACAAACTTGTCCCAGAATTTTTGCAGATGCGCCTTGGCTTGTGCTTTTGGCATCGCACCCGATAGCACCGGATAAAACCAGTCCATCGAATAACGGTCTTTGCTCTCCCAAGTGCGATCAAAACGCTCGGGGTGATTACGCAGGGTATCACCGAGGCGCTGGCGGGCACTGAGCCAATCTTCGCGATCACAGCCTAGTGTCACCGAAATATTGTAGGCACATTCCAGGCTTTTGTAGATAGAACTACAGCCGGTTACCAAAGCATCTTCCTTGGCCTTACCCTGCTCATCCACCGCCCAGTGAATCTCACCATGCTCTGTTTGCAGTGAGAGCACAAAGGTAATGGCTTTTTCTACTGTCGGCCACATCTCGGTAAGAAAAGAAAAATTTTCGGTAATCAGGTAATGATGCCAGATACCAGTGGCTATATAGGCCACAAAGTTGGACTCGCGACGCTCTCGGTTTTCTACCTGGCCATCTTTGTAGGCGGCCCACCAGCTGCCGTCTTCAAGCTGGGTATCCTTCAGCCAGCGATAGGCATTTTCCGCGGCGGTATATTCGCCACCAATACTTAATCCCATCGCCGCTTCGGCATGATCCCAGGGATCGGCATAGCTGCCTTCAAACCAGGGAATGGAGCCATCACTTTGCTGAGTGTTAAGAATAAACTCGACGGTGGGACGGAAAAAATCGTGGGGGAAAATCCCCTTGGAGAGAAACAGGCCACTCATGAGCTATAACCTTTGCGAAAATACATCACGATGCTTTTTCCAATCACCGGATTAAGCAGTTTTTCGGTGGTGCGAGTCAGCCAGGGGCGCTTCATCATGTCCCATACCAACATATCGTGATAGGCATTAATCACCCTGGAACTATCGCGTTTCTCCCAGGCCATGCATTTCATCCACCAAAAGGGCGCATGCAGGGCGTGTGCTTTGTGCTGGTTAAAACACTTAAAGCCGTGGGACTCTATTTCATCGCGTAATTCCTGCTCTTTGAAAATACGCAGGTGACCACCCACATTGGAATGATACTCGTCACTAAAATACCAGCACACTTTTTCCGGCCAATAGCTCGGTACGCTGGCACAAAACACACCACCAGGTTTTAATACTCGCTGAATCTCTTTTAAAGCGCCAAGATAATCCGGGATATGCTCAAGCACCTCCGAGCAAATCACCTTATCAAAACTGTTATCAGCAAAGGGCAACTCCAGGGCATTGGCGACAGACAAGACCATAGATTTATTGCTGGCATCAGGCTGCTCAAAATCAGCAAACTTTTCCTTAGCCTTTTTTAGATCATCAAAGCAAAGATCAACACCGACCGCGTCTATATCTTTATCCAGATAAGCAGAAATCACGTGACGACCCTCGCCACAACCTAAATCCAGCACACGATCACCGGAGACTAACTCAAATAATTTGTAATCAACTGTTTCCATTATTTCTCAAAACTTGTCGGTAATAATTAGTCATCTGATCCGCAGCCACATTCCAGCAAA
>JAUXDF010000236.1 GCA_030618505.1 Spongiibacteraceae bacterium
TGCACCAGGCTATCAGCGGTATTGCGCACAGCAATCAGCTCCTCAAACTTGCGATCTTCATCGGCATGCGCTTCCGCCTCTCTTACCATGCTATCGATCTCGTCATCGGAGAGACCGGAATTAGCCGTAATGCGAATAGACTGCTCTTTGCCCGAGGCTTTGTCCTTGGCAGAAACGTGTAAAATACCGTTAGCATCAATATCAAAGGTCACTTCGATTTGCGGCATGCCACGTACAGCCGGGGGAATATCAGCCAGATCAAAACGTCCCAAGGACTTATTCTGTTGCGCCTGCTTTCGCTCACCCTGGACAACATGGATGGTTACTGCTGTCTGGTTATCTTCAGCAGTGGAGAAAATCTGCGACTTTTTGGTCGGGATAGTGGTGTTCTTATCAATTAACGAAGTTGAGACACCACCCATCGTTTCGATGCCCAAAGTCAGCGGAGTCACATCCAACAACAATACGTCTTTAACATCACCCGACAGTACCGCCCCTTGAATCGCCGCACCCATCGCTACCGCCTCATCAGGGTTAACATCCTTGCGAGGCTCCTTGCCGAAAAACTCACTAACCAATTTCTGCACCAGCGGCATACGCGACTGACCACCAACGAGAATAACTTCTTCGATCTCAGAGGCTGACAGATCAGCATCTTTTAGAGCTATTTTCACCGGATTCAGCGAATTAACCACCAGGTCTTCAACCAGAGACTCCATCTTGGCGCGGGTCAGCTTAACCACCAAATGCTTGGGGCCTGAGGCATCAGCGGTAATGTAGGGCAAATTCACTTCAGTCTGCTGGCTGGATGAAAGCTCAATTTTGGCTTTTTCCGCCGCTTCTTTTAAGCGCTGCATCGCCAACGGATCACCTTTCAGGTCGATACCACTTTCCTTTTTAAACTCTCCGGACAAAAATTCGATAAGACGCATATCAAAATCTTCACCACCGAGAAAAGTATCACCATTGGTGGATAACACTTCAAACTGATGCTCACCGTCTACTTCGGCAATTTCAATAATGGAGATATCAAAAGTACCACCACCGAGGTCATAGACCGCGATGGTATGATCACCTCGGCTCTTATCCATACCGTAAGCCAGAGCAGCAGCCGTAGGCTCATTGATAATACGCTTAACTTCCAGACCGGCGATACGACCTGCATCCTTGGTAGCCTGACGCTGGGAATCATTAAAATAGGCTGGCACGGTAATAACTGCCTCAGTCACCTCTTCGCCCAGATAGTCCTCTGCGGTTTTCTTCATCTTTTTCAAAATGTCCGCTGACACCTGCGGGGGCGCCATTTTCTCACCCTTGGCTTCAACCCAGGCATCACCATTTTCTGCTTCAACGATGGTATAAGGCACCATGGAGATATCTTTTTGAACCACCTTGTCTTTAAAACGACGACCAATCAGACGCTTAACCGCATAGACTGTATTGGTCGGGTTAGTCACCGCCTGGCGCTTGGCAGACTGGCCCACCAATACTTCACCGTCATCCGTATAGGCAATAATGGATGGCGTGGTACGCCCACCCTCTGCATTTTCAATAACCTTTACCTGATCACCATCAAGTACAGCAACACAGGAGTTTGTTGTACCCAAATCAATACCAATAATCTTCGCCATTCTTTCTCTCCAAACTTTATATCGGCCAGGCTATGTTATAACAGCCTGATCATTTCAATTTCTGAAACTTAATATTGGCGCTCTGCGGCCAATTTCAAGTACTTTAACTTATGCGCTCTCATCTATTTTTGCGGCAGGCTTTGAAATAACCACCATCGCCGCCCGAATCAGGCGACCATTCAGCGTAAAACCTTTCTGCATTACATTGAGCACAGTGTTGGGTTCGGCATCAGGTGCCTCGATCATTGACATTGCTTCATGCAGCTGCGGATCAAAGGGCTCGCCCACTGGATCCTGCTGCTCAATATTGAAGCGTTTCAAGACATCAAGGAAAGATTTACGTGTCAGTTCAACACCTTCAACAAACGCTGTTACCTGCTCGTTTTGTCGATCAACAGAATCCAGGGCTCGCTCAAGATTATCAACCACCGGCAATAGCTCAGCACTGAACTTGTCCAAAGCAAACTTGTGGGCGTTTTCAACGTCTTTATCTGAGCGCCTTCTGATGTTTTGTGACTCAGCCTGAGCTCTAAGCGCCTGATCTTTCAGATCAGCGACCTGAGCCTGTGCTTGCTCCAGCTGTTCTTTTAATACATCCAGCTCGGAGGGACCTGCATCCGAGTAATCTCCAGATGACTCAGCGGGCTTTTCCGCTTGGCCGGAGGCCTCGACAGCAGGGCTTGCTTCCGCCGCAGTCTCGTCAAGCTCTACTTCATTTTGTTCGTCTTTTGCCACATCCAATCTCCGTTTTACCACTCGATGGTTATGCAGGGAAGCTCACGCCAAAATTAGAGGAGCAGTCCCATTAAATGCAAAGCAGAATCCTATATGGGGCCATCTCCTGCTTATTCAAGGGAATTAAAAGGAAAACAGTCATGCTGTTCTCAGCTGCGCTCGTTTAAAGCCAGACTGAGCAACCTGGCGGTTAGGTCAACAATGGGAATCACGCGCTCATAGGCCATCCGCGTGGGCCCAATTACCCCTAACACGCCTACCGACCGACCGCCCGAATGATAAGGGGCGGTAATCACACTGTAGTCATCCAGCACCTCATAGCCTGCCTCCTCGCCGATATAAATCTGCACGCCGTCGGCCTCAATACAACGATCCATCAGGTGCAGCAAATCTTTTTTGTGCTGAAAGGCATCAAACAGATCCTTTAGCCCCGGCATGCTATCGGGCTCGGCGGTTTCGAGCAGATTTGCCTGCCCGCTCACCACGCAGTCGTTTTGCCCAGCCCCTTCAAAAGCCTGGCTCGCCACATCCATGGCCGTACGCATTAAATGATCGATCCTGTCCTTGTCCGAGTGCATACCCTGCAAAATACTACTTTTGACCTGACTCAGTGGCTGACCCGCATAGCGCTTATTGATCAGCTCCGCGGCGAGCTCAAGCTCTTTACGGCTATAAATCCGCTGGGTGTGAATAATGCGATTTTGCACCTCCTGCTCATTAAGCACCAGTATTACCAGCACTCTGGAGCCACTCAAGGGTAGAAACTCCACCTGACGAAACTGCACTACCTCGCACTTTGGCAGTGTCACCAGGCAAGCCTGACTGGTGAGAGAAGACAACAAGTTGGAGGTCATTTCCATTAACTCGATAGGGGACATATCAGCACTGATGCGCGACTGAAAGGCGGACAACTTCCCATCCAGCACAGGCTCCACGGTCAACAGGCTATCAACAAACAAACGATAAGCCTGGGGTGTCGGCACCCTTCCTGCGGAGGTATGAGGGGAAATAATATAGCCATGAGCCTCCAAATCAGCCATGACGTTACGTACTGTTGCCGAGCTCAGAGACAAACCACAGTTTTGCGCCAGGGTTTTTGAGCCCACTGGCTGACCATCGCGGATATAACTCTCGACCAGATATTTAAGCAGCTGCTGACTGCGATCAGACAAAAGCTCCTGACCGACTTCCGGTTTAATAGGCACTGATTTAATAAATGACGGTTTCATAGCTTAGTCAATCAGGGCAAAGTTTTGTTTTTCAAGCATTTGCCCTCCAAAGCCAGGCATCATTTTCGAAAACCTGTGATCGTTTATTTCATTCGGGCGACATCGGCTATAAAATGCCGACAGACACAACAAAATTTCAGGAGTACATCTAAGCGTGCTAAGCCACCTCAGTATCAGTAACTTCACCATAGCCGAGCAGGTTGAGCTGGAATTCCAAAACGGTATGACGGTGATCACCGGTGAGACCGGGGCGGGCAAATCAATCTCACTAGATGCACTTGCGCTGGCGCTAGGTGATCGCGCCGACAGCAAGATTGTCAGACAAGGCACACAAAAGGCAGAGATTCACGCCAGCTTTGACATCACGGAACTGGCGCAGGCAAAAAAATGGCTGCAGCAAAAAGAGCTGGACTGCGATGATGAGTGCCTGCTTCGCCGTGTTATTACCCGCGAGGGCCGATCTCGCGCCTACATTAATGGCAAACCCTCCACTCTGCAGGATCTAAGCGCACTCGGGGAAATGCTGATTGATATCCATAGCCAGCATGAGCACCAGTCGCTACTCAAAAAAGACACCCATCGCAGCCTGCTTGACGCCTACGCCGGGGCCGGCACCCTGGCCAGCCAACTGCAACAGGCCAGTAAAAACTGGCAGCACTGTGATACGCAGCTTTCAACACTGCGCAGCAACAGCGAGGAGCAAAACGCCCGCGCCCAACTGCTTGCTTACCAGGCTCAAGAACTGGACGAGCTTCAACTCGGCGACAATGAACTCGAAGCACTCGAGCAAGAGCAAAAAAACCTGGCCAATGCTGACAAAATTATTGCCGACTCACAACTTGCACTGACGCTTCTCAGCAACTCGCAAGCAAACGGTATTATCGAAACACTTCACCGTGCCGAGGGTTTGCTAACAGAAATTGCCGATGAAAATAAACAGCTGCGTGAAGCGCAACAGCTGCTCAGCTCTGCCAAAATTCACTGCGATGAAGCCCTGCAGGAACTACAACATCATATTGACAGCTTTGTAGCCAACCCCGAACGCTTACAAGAGGTTGAAAATAGACTCAGCAGTATTTACGACATTGCCCGCAAGCACAATGTCAGCGCGCAAAACCTGCCACAAACCCACAAGGCGCTGAAGGAGGAACTCAGCACTTTGCAGGGCAGCGATGAAAAAATCATTCAACTCGAAGAACAGCTGCAACAACTGGGAGAGGATTACCAAAAATTTGCCCAAGCACTCAGTAAAAAACGCAGCAGCGCCCGAAAAAAGCTCACCAAGGCAGTCACAGAACAACTCAAACTGCTGGGCATGAACAACTGCCTATTTGAAATTGAATTGGACCAGGCCAAGGCTCGCCCATACTCTCCCCACGGTCAGGAAACAGTGGAATTTTTGATTGCCACCAACCCGGGGCAAATCCCCCAGGCACTGAATAAAATCGCCTCCGGTGGTGAGCTGTCCCGCATCAGCCTGGCGATTCAGGTGGTCACTGCAAAAACCGGCGCCATACCCACTCTGGTGTTTGATGAAGTGGACGTAGGTATTGGTGGTGGCACCGCAGAAGTGGTTGGTAATTTACTGAGAAAACTCGGCAAGCAGACCCAGGTAATTTGTGTCACCCACCAAGCTCAGGTGGCATCAAAGGGTGACCAGCATTTTTTGGTGAGCAAGCGGGCAGAAAAAAACAGCACTCACACTCAGGTGGGAAATTTAACTACAGCGGGGAAGGTTGACGAAATTGCTCGCATGCTCGGCGGGATTGAAATCACCGAACGAACACTTGCCCACGCCAAAGAGATGCTGGCTCTGGAAATATAAAAACCAACGCAACTATTCA
>JAUXDF010000201.1 GCA_030618505.1 Spongiibacteraceae bacterium
AGCGGTCACTTTGACTTCGTCAACGGTTTCCTTTCCTTTAAATCCGTCGAGCGAACGCGCAATTATTTCTTCGGGCATATTCGCAATTCTTAGCCATCCGAAGGCAAGTGCACTCAGAACGGATGCAGATAAAAACAAGATGGCATTAGCTTTTCTCATCTACTTCCCTCGTGCGCAAGGTTAAACTGCACAGGTGGGGGCGCATAGCTACCATCTCTAATGGAATCACCGGTAATATAGGCGCGAAGTAGCATTCTAAATGGACCATCCGGTGCAGGTAGCCAGTTATTTTTTAGAGTAGTATCTGGCTGAGCATGCTGAATATAGATATCCAGTGAGCCATCATCATTGAACCGGACACCCGGCGTTCGGTCGCTAATGACGTATCTGTTTATTGAGTTTTCCACAAGATTATAGGGAAGCTCGTCGTAATACATCGTCAGCGACCAAAACGCGCCGACCGGAGGAAACTCGTCCGCTTCAAAATGCAGTTTATAAGCTTGTCCACTGCGACTATCGCCGCTGCCCATAAAATAAACCGCTTCCTCTGCAAGATGTGCAAACATACCATGCTTCGCACCGCTTGCCGCTGCAAGAGAAGGCGGTTCATTGCTGCCTAATGTCAGATAGTAACTCCAACCATTTTTGCTCTCACCGCCGTTGAGGAAGTGAAGGCTGGCGAGCGTAGATGCGCCAAACCACCCACTAAAGCCTCCAATAACCAAGCCAAACAAAATGGATATAAGGTTTATTGATTTCATTCGATGCATCCATCCATTGTCAGTTTAGCGCGACAACTCATAGCGCCCCACAAGACAAGGGGCTCACCCCAGCAGACATTAGCATAAAGAGCGATGACTCGAAACGCTCACGTCGTTCGTGCCAATTATGGCGTATACCAGATAGGCGAACTGTAGGCCCGGTCCTGGATTGATTCGGGTACGCCCTCTGGAATTTCCAGATGGTAAAAGGCGGCGTCATACGTACTCCAGCGTGGCACGGGTATTTCCAGCACACGGGCGTAATAGAATGCTTTTTGCTGTGGATCAAATTCCGGATCAGTCCACACTGTTGCCAGTTGAGCTGCGCCAATGGTGTTGGTGAAACTTGCGTTGGCAACATCAACAGTGGAACCGACGGGTTTTACGCTGCCATTAGCTTCAATTTTGCGTTGTCCTGACATGCCGACATTAAATACCTTCTCGTGTGTTTCCCCCTGCTTATCCAGCCATCCTTTAACCACCTGGATACGATCCAGATTCGCACCTTCAGGATCTTTGAGAGCAGTCAACATGAAGGTCGGCGCCTTCCCTTTGGGGGCAGTGGAAAGGTCGCCTCCCATTGGCACGCCTTTTTCATAGCCAATCGCGGCAAAGTTCTGGCGGTAAGCGTCATTAGCCTCAAAATTCCAGCCACCAAAGAAACGTAATGTTATCCGCGAGCCTGTGGTTGCGTATACTTCTTTGCGGTGAAAGCTATCCCAGAGGCTTTCACGGGTGTTTTCTTTGGACCAGACTGCGGCCAAACCACTGGCGCCCAGGTCAATATCCATCACTGACAACGATGGGTCCGTCGGTGATTCAATCAGCGCATGCTCAAAACGCTCGGGGCTGGGTTCGGCGATGTTCGCCTTACCAAAGTAATTCTCTTCCGTGGAAGAGGGGATACCATTGTGCGCATCTGTGCTGCCGATCATTCCGAATTTAAAGGGGTTGGTTCCCAGCTTGCTTTCATAGCTGAGACCCTGCCGAAGGGCCGCACGACTGTACTCGTATTGCAGCATCTCTTGGGTTTTGGGGTATTTCCCGGATAAATTACCTTTGTCCATTGTTTCAAAATCTGCAAAGGCATCATCGGGAGAGAGAAAACTATGGGTCTCTCCATCGCCCTTGATTTGAGTTGCCTCGTAAACCGGCTCCCAACGTGCGCGCGTTTCAACGTAGGCATTATCAAGAGGCTTGCTGCTGGCAAATTTTGTCGGGGAAAACATCGTGCCGTTACTCATATTGCCGTTATGGGGGATGGCGAACACCTTGCCTCCGGTTTTTTTCTCATAGGCATCAAGGTACTTCCAAAGATCTTCCACATCCTCTGAATCATAAAGGGACATGGGAAGAATCTGGCTCACTTTGTCGGCGCCATCCCTGAATATCACGTTGCGATGCAAGTTATTGCCGCCGGGCATGGAAGTCCATTCAAAGCCGTGTATGGCGGTAAAAACGCCAGGCTGGTTGTGTTTTTCAGCTGCTTCGATAAGGTCCGTCCAGGCTGATCGGGCCATTGGCTTGCTTCTAATCGGGTCCTCACCAGTACCCGTTGTCGCCACCCATTCAATGAAGGCGTCATAGCCTTTACCTTCCTTGACCATGTCGTGCCATCTTTTTCCTGTGGGGGTTTCCAGAACACTTTTGTCTGAGCGAGCAATAAAGGGTGCCAGTCCTAAATTTTCAGCATGGTCTGAAATGACAACAAAATCCAATGGCCTCTTTAGCTGTACCAATAGACCGGTGGGGCTCGTGATTGTTTCGCCCCTGGCAACACGGTAAGCCTGCTCTGGCGTGGTAGTGTTACCGACCATGCCAGCATCGGTAGAATAAGCGGTGTGTAGGTGCGTATCGCCAAAGTAAACATTCTGAGGGAAAGACTGGTTGACGTAGGGCGAGTAATGTTTTTCGCCAGCATGACCGTAGCCAGCGGCAGCAAGTGCTATTCCGCAAGCAAATACTGTTATCGTGTTCTGCAGATAAATTTTCATGCTTACTCCAAGCGTGGTTTATTTGAAATTTGTTCTAGCAGCATACAAACAAACAGCGAGGATATATATAATTCGGTGTAACTGAGCGCTAAATCCATAATTCGTCTACAGGAACAGCCACATATTTTTCTCAAACGGAATTATTTTATTGCCCCTGTAGAGCACTATGCCGCAGAGGAAGTCATCTTTTGTCAACCTGCACAACTCTTTCAGCCCCTTAAAATCCGATACAGTGGCAGAATCGCGCCCCTTTGCCTCGATCGCTGCAAGCCGCCCATCGGCGCGCTCAAGCACGAAGTCCACTTCTTTCCCGTCACTTGTTCTGAAGTGATAGAGTTCTGCCGCATTATTGCTTGAAGCCAGTTGTTTCAAAAGCTCACTGGCGACAAAATTCACAAAGATATGCCCAAAGACATGGGGGTCTCGAATTTCAGCTTTCGCCATATCGATCTGCTGCAAATGGCAAAGCAAAGCTGTGTCGATGATGTAGCCTTTTGGTGACTTGACCAGGCGTTTACCTGTATTTCTGAACCAGGGTTTAACATCAAATGTCAGAAACATCATTTGCAGTAATACACGATAGTTTTTTGCTGTAACGGCGTTCTGACCTATCGCTCGTGAGATATCGGCATCATTGATAAGCCCACCCGCACTACCTCCCAACACTTTGAGGAGGTTCGGCAAGACGCCCAGTTTGGCGATATCTGCGATCTGCCTGACGCCTCGCTGCAGAATTGTTGTGATGTAACTTTCGAACCACTGCCTGCGCCGTTCATCATCCTCTTCGGATACCTCAGGGAAGGTCGCCTTTCTGATGACCTCTACTAGGGCTGTTTTCCTGCAGATGGATCCAGGCTTGAAATTGTTTGCCATCAGTTTTGACAGAAACCCGCCCTTTCCTTTCGTTATTTCCAAAGCTGAGAACGGATAAAGTATCAGAACCCTTTTTTTCTCCGATACGTTTACTCTTGACTAATCTCACATTATCTCACATTATCTCACATAGGCTCTTGAGGTGAATATGGATTGGCAAGATTTTCGACTAAGTACCCGTTTGCAGCTATCTGGTGAGATGGTCGAGACGCTGTATTCTAAAATTGCAGAAATTGATGCGGTTAAGCATACCTTTCGCCTGAGCCATAAGCTGCTGCCTCAAACCATGGAGCGCCTTACACAGTCCGTTATTGTCACCTCAACGGGTGCGTCTAACCGCATTGAGGGTAACCAACTCAACGATATTGAAGTCGAAGCACTCTATAAATCCATGCGGATCAAGTCATTTAAGACCCGTGATGAGCAAGAGGTGGCAGGTTATCTCGAAACACTCCAAACCGTATTTGAAAGCTATGAGAATATCCCCATTCGCGAATCCACCATTTTGCATCTGCATAATACGATGCTGGCTTTTAGTGATAAGGATCAAGGTCATATGGGGCAATATAAGTTCGGCCCCAACCGCGTTGAAGCGAAAGATCAAGGCGGTAAAGTTGTCGGCATCATATTTGATCCAACACCGCCACATCTAACGCAAAAAGAAATGCAAGAATTGGTTGGCTGGTACGATTGGGCTATTGAAAGCACATTCAAACACCCGCTTATCTTGATTGCGAATTTTGTCTTTGAGTATCTTGCCATCCACCCGTTTCAGGACGGTAATGGCCGGACAAGCCGCTTGCTTACCAACCTCATGTTATTGCAGCACGGCTATAGTTTTGTCTCATTGGTTTCCCATGAAAAACTAATCGAACAACACAAGGCTGATTATTATCTCGCGCTGAATAAAGCTCAGCAAAGCTGGAAAAGAGTAGAAGAGGACGTCTCACCATGGCTGCTTTTTATATTTGATATTTTTCATCGCCAGGCAATCGAAGCACAAGTGATACTTGAGAGTGACCAGTTTGAATACCTGCTTTCTGAAAAACAATTAGCCTTTTGGCAGTGGGCAAACAGTCAGCGCGAATTTACCCGCAAAAGCGCAGTGAATGCTCTAGCGTTTCCAGCACGGACGATCGAAGCTATTATCAAAAAATTGCTCGATATGAAAAAAATTGAACGATTGGGGCAAGGTCGGGCGACCCGGTACCGAGTTACTAATTGATCATTCAAAAATCGAACTTGGTTAAAGCGCTTATATCAAACCAGCTTTTATAAAAACGAAAGGCAACTTTTATATTTGCAAATATCAAGTTTATAGCAGGCTCACAGAGGTAACACTAGGGTGGTACACTTTACAGAATTCTTGAACCGTTAAGAATTATTTATTTTATAGTTTTCAACAACTTACGCGCTGAGTGCGCGAGTGTTGGCTAGGGTGTCCCAATCCTCTCCTGGGCACCATTCTTCCTCGACTATCGAACCGAGGGTGTACCGTCCTCAGCTTAATCCACGGCGTTGAGGACGGGTAGGTCACTACATAATATCTAGGCTTGATAGAATTATCTCAAGCTATACCATGTTCCCCGCGCTTTGCCGTGCCTCTTTATTCGTCCCGCTTCTACCAATTCACGCAATCTGACCTTTAGAGTGTTTTTATTGGCGCTTGTAAGCTCCACCATTTGAGCAATGGTCAAACGATCATGCGTGCGAAAAAGATCAAGAACTTTCACTGATAGTGTGGGCAACTCACTATCGCCTCCCCTGGTCTCTTGCGTTACCTTGGCCGCAAGATTGCTCTTTTGCTTTTTCAGGCTGCGTAAAAAGAAACCCAACCAAGGCTCCCAGTCCGCCTGCTCATTATTCAATGTGGTTTGTGTTCGCCTGAGCGCTTTGTAATAAAGGTCTTTATTTTCTTCGACAATGCTTTCCAAGGATGCATAAGGCACATAGTCGTATCCTGCTCGTAACAGCATCAGCGTTACCAGGATACGCGATAATCTGCCGTTGCCATCCTGGAATGGGTGAATAGCGAGAAATACGACATTGAATACGGCGATTATCAGCAGAGGATGCATAGACTCTTCATCGACAGCCTTAGCTGTCCAGTGCACCAAAGTTTCCATTTCACGCGGCGTATCGAATGGCGTAGCCGTCTCGAAAACAACGGCGATCTCTTTGCCGTTTTCATCGGTAGCAACCACATGATTGGATAAGGTCTTGTAAGAACCACGATGGCGCTCGTCCTTCGAGCTGTGCTTGAGCAGGGTTTGATGTAACTGCCGGATGTGGTTTTCCGTGATGTTTAAATCCTCGTATGCCTGAAAGACGATATCCATCGCTTCAGCATAGCCTGCCACCTCTTGCTCATCTCTGGTGGTAAAGGAGGTAGAGGTTAGATTAGAAAGTAAGGTCTCTACTTGCCGATCACTCAGCTTTGCGCCTTCTATCCTGGTTGAAGACCCGATACTTTCGATTGTGGCAACCTTGCGCAATTCCTGTAGGCGCTCAGGGGACATGGTCTTGAGCAATTCCCATTTCCCCTTGAACTCATCGATTTCCGCGATAAGCTTTACCAACTCTTGTCTAAGGACAATCTCAGGCTCTTTCATTTATCCCTCGTTTCTTCCCTCATATCC
>JAUXDF010000279.1 GCA_030618505.1 Spongiibacteraceae bacterium
TTTGCTGCCCACTCATCATCCAGTGGATCTTTTACATCGGGTGAATCAAAGGGGTTAAATATATCGGTCATCGGAACTCCAGCGTGCTTAAGGATTTTATATGATAAACAAATTCAAAGGCATTAAAACCCCCCGTTTGTACGGTTTTGTTTTAAGTCTAGACTGAATGCATTGCTTTGCGAATACGCCATTTCTTCTGATATTGATCAATAGCTTATATGGGCAGATGCAGGATACTCAAATCCGGTTTAGGTAATAAGGTTATTTTCTATGGGACAGTCGATCAAAACCAGCACTTTTTCCAGTAAAGAATACCAAAGGTTTTCCCTGCGGCTTTTGGAAAACCTGCAGGCATTAAAGCTGCTGATGCAAAAACCTGATTTTGGTGTGGGTAAGCCGTCCTTGGGCGTTGAGCTTGAGGTCTACCTGATCAATCAACATAATCTTCCTGCCTATCGAAATATGGAGCTGTGGAAACAACTGAAAGACCCACTGCTAACGCTCGAGCTGAATCGTTATAACCTGGAATATAATTTTGCTCCAATCGAAATCAGGAATAAGCCTTTTTCGGCACTGCAGCAACAAATTTGTACAACGATGCACTCTTTACAAAAAAGCGCATCGGAAGAAGAATTACGGGTTCTTGCTATCGGTATCCTGCCTTCCTTGCGCGGCGAAGATATTGGTGATCATGCCATGACAGATTTGCCGCGTTTTCACGCACTGTCCCGGGGCCTGAAATCTCAAAGAGAAGATGGCTGTTTTGATATCCATATTGGCGGCGTTGATAGCCTGGATCTGCAAGCGCATACCCTCACCCTTGAGGGCGCCAACACCTCCATGCAAATTCATTACCGGGTTGACCCAAAAGAGTTTGCTGATATCTACAATGCAATTCAATTAGTCACGCCTGTTATGTTGGCCTTGGCCGCAAACTCACCGACTTTTCTTGGCCACAGGTTATGGCAGGAAACACGTATAGCACTTTTCAAACAGGCAATTGATAGCCGTAACAACGAACACGAATGGCGACAACCTGCCCGCGTTGCTTTTGGCCATGGCTGGTTGCGCCGCGGCGCCTATGACCTTTTTGCCGAGGGCGTAAATCTATTCCCTCCGCTACTGCCTATTGTTAATGAGGAAGACCCTCTAGCCATTCTCGATAAGGGAGAAACACCGCAATTGCATGAGCTAAGGCTGCATCAAGGGTCAATCTGGCAATGGAACAGGCCGATTTATGACCCGGTTGATGGCGGACATCTACGTATTGAAATGCGCGCCCTGCCCGCCGGTCCTTCGGCCATAGATATGGCGGCAAATACCGCTTTTTATATTGGTCTTGCCGAGGGGCTTAAAACCGCAATAAACGACCTGCTGCCTGCAATGCCCTTTGCCTATGCTGAACGTAATTTTTACAAAGCGGCCAAATACGGGATGGATGCCGAACTGATCTGGCCCAGCGATTCAGGCACCGGACTCAATACCAAACCGGTGCTCGAAATAGCAAAACAACTATTGCCGCTCGCCCGACAGGGTTTACAAAATATCAATGTCGACGACGATGAAATTGAAACAATGCTTAGCATTATCGAAGAGCGCATAGAAACAAAAACAAACGGCGCTAGCTGGCAGCTAGATATGCTCGACAAGCTACAAGAACACTGCACTTTAAGCGAGTCACTTTCAATGCTGGTCGACCGGTATATGCAGGAATCAGAATCTGGCCGCCCTGTTGCTCAGTGGGGTCTACAACTATGAATCACTATAACAACAGCTTTACAGCAGAACCCATAAAGATACTTTTCTCACCTGAACCCGATACGCTGGGAGCAAGCGTTGAAGAGTTTTTGCATATCCTGGGCCAAGCATGCTGGATTACTATTCCAGGAAAAGACCGAAGCCGCTGCCGGGCAATATCAACCCTGCTGCACGGCAATGAACCCTCTGGGGTAATTGCATTGCATCAATGGCTAAAGCTGGGGGAAACACCGGCTGTAGATATACACCTTTTTTTTGGTAGTATTGAAGCCGCCCTAACTAAACCTCTCTTTTCATATCGTGCACTTCCTAAAGAGCGCGATCTCAATCGTTGCTTTAAATTTCCTTTCGACGACAAGCAAGGAGCAGTTGCAAAAAAGCTGCTGGGGTTATTACTTGAATTCAAACCAGAGGCGTTAATAGACATACATAATACCTCCGGCTCCGGCCCCTCCTTTGCCGTGGCGATCAATGGTGATGAAGGCCATAATGCACTGACATCACTTTTCACCCAGCGACTCATTATCACCGACCTACGCCTTGGAGCGCTAATGGAGCTCAGTGAAAGTGAAGACCATGTGCCTACCGTCACTATCGAATGCGGTGGAAGCATGGATGAGGAATCTCATCAAATTGCCCGTGATGGCATACAGCGCTTTATTCATCAGCAGGATGTCATGAATTATGAAAAAGCAGACTGGGATGTGGAGGTTTTGCACAACCCGATTCGGTTGGAATTAAAGGATGGGGCAAAAATTCAATACGGAGACACACTCAGCGATGGCTTTGACCTCTGCTTGCCAGAGGATATTGAAAACCATAATTTTGGTATCGTACACACAAAAATGGCCTTAGGTAAACTTGGCCAGAAAGGCTTGAAGGCGCTTAGTGCAAAAACTGCAGCGGGAGAGGAAAAAGTAGCGGAGCTTTTTAAAGAGGTAAATAACACATTAATGCCAGCCAAAGCACTCAAGCTGTTTATGATTACCACCAACCCTGTGATCGCCAGCAACGATTGTATTTTGTATGCCATTGAAATTTAACGTGGCCTGGATCTATGCGGATCCAAGCCAGTTTTGGTTTTAAATGTGGAATTTAATCAGGCAAACCCAACACACGCTTGGCAATAATATTTAATTGCACTTCCGAAGTACCACCGGCAATAGTATGCGCATAAGTTGAAAGGCATTGCTTGCTCATGCGCAGCTCATCAGCGGAAAAGCTATCGCCTTCCCAGCCGATACCTTGAGTGCCCATGATATCCATAATCAACTGGTATTTTCGTTTATCTTCCTCAGTACCCTGATATTTGGCGATAACAGCCGCCATGCCAGCAAGAGGATCATTTTCAGTAAACTCGTCAACGACCCGTTGCATCGTGATGTCAAAAGCCTCGAAATTCATGCCATTTTGGGCGACACGATCGCGAATACTCCTGTCAGCAATTTTATTGTGACTGGTGCCGAGGTATTGTTTGGCTAAGACCGCAGGGTTATCTGCCGGGCGTGCTGCTGTTTCTTCGATTTCGGCCATCATGGCGCGCTCAAATTCAAGCACACGCTTGGCGACCGTCCAGCCCTTGTTAATCTCACCTATAACATTTTTGACCGGCACACGAACGTTATCAAAAAAGGTCTGACAAAAATGTTTTTCACCATTCGTCAGCTCGATTGGCTTGGTGGATACGCCTTCGGTTGTCATATCAAAGAGGATAAACGTGATGCCTTCGCGTTTGGGTGCATCAAAGTCTGTACGCACCAGGCAATAAATCCAATCAGATTCATCAGCATAGGAGGTCCATATTTTTGAACCATTGATAATAAAATCATCACCATCTCGTACTGCTTTACACTGCAACCCAGCCAAATCAGAACCCGCGCCCGGCTCACTGTAACCCTGACACCAACGGATCTCGCCCTTGGCAATTTTTGTCAGATGCTCAAGCTTTTGCTCCTCAGTACCGAACTCCAAAATAACCGGGCCGGTCATCCACACACCCAGGTTGACTTGAGCAGGGCGAGCCTTTATTCGTCTTAGCTCCTCTTTCAGTACCTGATTGTATTCGGCAGACAAACCACCACCACCGTAATCAGTAGACCAATCCGGGCAGAACCAACCACGACTAAGCATCGCTTCAAACCAGGTTCGCTGGTCTTCAGTCTGAAACTCAACATTTCGACCACCCCAAACCTGCTCGTACATGCCATTGACGGGGCAGCGCATTGACTCGGGACAATTTTCTTCCAGCCATTGTCGAGTTTCTGTACGGAATTGTTCTAATGCGTCCAACGGAAAATCCTCCAAATTAAAGCATCAATCATACTGCGATACAGCGGCTTTTGTTTTCACCAAGCCCGCATCCAATTGGGTATATATAATGCCACAAAGGCAGGCATATTGCTGTCATATACAGACAAATTACCTGCATTTTAGCTGAGCGTAGGCCGCCACAAAGGGGCAATCGTACACTATTTAGCCATGCACGGCAGAATGTGTCACAAAATACACAGTGAGGAACAAAATGGACACTTAGGCTGCAATAACAAACAAACCTACAATACAGGCAATACCAATTGCCCACACAATACTGCGGATTGTTCCCAAGCCTTTAATATAAACGATGCTGTAGATCACACGAGCAGCGATATAAGCAAGTGAGAGCATATCAACCTTGGCCTGATCGGCCTGAAGGATATGAGCAATAATCACTGCGCCAATAAATAAAGCCAGCCCTTCATAGCCGTTTTGCATCGCAGCATTAGCGCGGGCCTTGGCACCTTGTTGCACCGCGAGAAAATCACGCGGATTTTCGTTATCATAATCCCTGCTGGCTTTTGCATAAAGGCCGGCAAGTTGTGGCAAAATGCCAGCGGCGAGAACACACCAAAAAGCGATGGTCATTTTTTTATTCCTTAAAGCTAATTATTTGAGCAGGCATACTTAATGACTTTTTGCTGAAAGTCCAGGCATAAAAAAAGCGGTAAATAATTACCGCTTTTTT